>JAWACX010000035.1:0-11690 GCA_038896575.1 Thermoplasmata archaeon | reverse complement strand
AATGAGCTGGGCAATCAGGGACTCTACCTGGATCCGTTCATTGCTTCCTTCAGATACCCTGAAATCCGTTTCACCAATTTTCTCAGCAATTTTTACCTTCAATTCGTCCTCTATATTTGAGTCAATAATGTATCTGTGCAGGTCCTCCAGAAAATCCTGAGCACTCAATCCTTGCTCAATTAAAAATTTGTCCAGGATTTTCCTCGCTTCATAGAAATCCCTTTTCATAATGCAGTCCATCATTGCCTTCAATTCATCCCCTTTCAATCTTCCAGTCACATTGTAAACTATCTCCATCGTGATTTTTTCTTCAGTGGCACTGCAGGTCTGGAGAATGTTGATTGCCTTCCTCACATCTCCCGCAGCCAGATATGCGATTGAATCCAGGGCATCATCATCAGCATCAATTCTCTCTTTTGCTGCAATCTCCTTCAATCTGTTCAGAACCAATGCCTTGCTCACAGGCACGAATCTGAAAACTGCACATCTGGACTGAATTGGCTCTATAATCTTGGAAGAATAATTGCATGAAAGAATGAATCTGCATACCCTGGAATACATTTCCATTGTTCTTCTGAGCGCGTTTTGAGCTTCAGGTGTCAAAGCATCTGCCTCATCAAGAAAGATTACCTTGAAACCAACATCTCCAACGGCTGTGACCCTTGCAAATTCTTTTATCTTTCCCCTGACCACAGGGATGCCTCTCTCATCTGATGCATTCAACTCTATGAAATTGCTCTGCCAGTTCTCTCCAAATAGTTCCTTTACAAAAGCAAGAGCGCATGTGGTTTTTCCAGTGCCTGGTGGACCTGAAAAGAGTAAATGGGGCATGGATTTAGCAGCCACATATCCCTTCAACCTGCTCACAACCTTTTCCTGGCCTATCACATCATCTAGCTTTGCAGGTCTGTACTTTTCTACCCAAATTTCCATCATCCTTCAGGAGATTATTTCAATCCTAAAATACTTTTCTACAGACTCCCGCTAACCTTTTATATCCCTCTTCCATTTGCCTTTCATGGGCAAGTTGTTTAAGGATGAGAAGGTAAATGAACACTACCAGAAATTGATAAAAGAGCCAGGTTTTGTGAAACTTGGCAGTTCTCTGAACGCTGTTGCGGATGTATTCTTGAAAGACCTGAGACGCAGAACAGTGTTTGTGGTGAATGAGAAGATGGAAGTAGTCGGGGCAGTAATGCTCAGCACAATTCTGAAACATGTTGCCTATCGCGCGGGTGTGCGGGGCAAAGGGCTTGTTTCTGCAATCCGGTTCCTGAAGGAAATTTTAAGTGAAAAGGTTGAGGAGGTTATGATTCCTGTTGAAACCATAACTCCTGATGACACAATTGAAAAAGCACTTATGGTTGTTGTAGAAAAGGGGATTCTGGACATACCTGTTGTTGATAAGAACGGAAGGTTAATTGGTGAACTCAATGGAATTGAGATTCTTGCAGAGGGCAGGAGATTGTTGTAGTTGTTTCTGGCTGGGAAAATGAGAGTTGGTGTCCTCGGGATTCAGGGTGCTATTTCGGAGCATGTAGAGATTATGAGGAAGGCACTGGGGGATGCAGGGCAGGAAGGAGAGGTTGTGATTGTCAAAAAGCCAGAGCATCTTGAAGGCCTCAATGGTCTGATAATCCCGGGCGGGGAGAGCACCACAATTTCTTCAATGCTCAAACGCACTGGACTTTTTGAGGAAGTGCGAAAAAAAGCAATTGCTGGCATGGGTATCATGGGCACCTGTGCAGGAGCCATTATGCTTGCAAAAAAAGTCTTTGGTGGAAATGTGGAAACACTGGCTTTGATGGACATTGCAGTAAACAGAAATGCCTATGGGAGGCAGGTGGATTCGTTTGAGGCAGATGTTGAGATCACCGGTTTTGAGAAAAAATTCCGTGCGATTTTCATAAGGGCACCCGCAATCACAGAGGTCTGGGGCGACGCAAAGGTTCTGGCAACAGATGGGAAAAACATAATCATGGTGGAGCAGGGGAAGCATCTTGCCCTCACATTTCATCCCGAGCTTACCGGGGATACGAGGGTGCATAGAAGGTTTTTGGAGAGAATAAAAGGCTAAAACACAGTCTCTCTGGCTTGTTCTGCAATCACCTGAATTTCTCGTTGAGAGTTTTCCCGGATGCAATCAGTTCCTTCTCCTTCAATCTTTTTTACCCATGGATGCGAGTTTATTTTCTCAAGCATCCTTTGAATTTCTTTATCTTGAGATAGTTTTTGATAAACTTCTTGAATTGTCATGAGATTTTCTTTATCTAATTTCTCCAGTTCTGCTTCTTCTTCTGAAGTTAAATTATTCCCTAACACCTTTTTCCAGTAAAGCTGTGCCCAACGGTCGTAGTTGATCGGTTTGAGGTGCTTTGAAACAAGCTCTGTGAGATACTCCTTTGGTTCTTCATAAAGACAATCCTCGTGGAATTTTTCCTTGAAGTAGAGTTCGTAAACAAGGGAATCTCCAAGGCAAGAGTGAAAATATCTAATAGTTCTCTCTTCATGTTTTCTTCTTTCTTCTGTAGCATTAAGATAATGGAGATAATCACAAAAAAATGATAGAACCCGACTACCCTCCAATTTAATATCAGGAATTTTGTATTGCTTTATATATTTAATATCAAAATCCTTGGAAGTTTCAAAATACTTGGTATAGACGAATCTCTGCACATACCATGAGGCAAAATTTGAGTTTAACAGAAAGGTTAATAGTTTATAGTTTAAACAGGAAGAGCGATTGGTCTCAAGATATATGTTTACCACTGTTTCAAAGGTTAAAAAACCTATAACATCTCTGTAAGCCTTTATTTTGAGTGTTGGTGCAGGAATTACGGTAAAACTTATAATTCTCTGGGATATTATTTTCTCTCCTTTCATTTCTTTAAGCTTTCTCTCACTTATTCTGTGCTCATTCACATGGTTTTGAGGGTTTAATATATAATTTCTCTCAATATCTCTCTTCTCGAGACAAATAAGACCTGTATTTGAGGAATAACTTTTAGGCAGACCTCTATAACCCTTTATAAAATCAAGAGAGATAAAAGGCATTTGAAATAAGTAGTTACCAATCTTTACTTCATTTTCATCCAATCCCAAGGGGAATCTCTTCATCCACACATAAAATTCTTTTGGGACAAATCCTGTTTCAATTATTCTATCATTTAGAAATACTCCTGTGAGATATCCATGGAAATCCTCAAATTTTTCTTTCCAAAGTAAAGCTATTTGTTCATTAGCCTGTCCTTTAAAAGCATTCCCCAAATCTATAATTTTTTCTATTTTCAACTCATTATACATATACTCCCGGATGACTGACCACCCATCGTTGTACGCGTACTGCTTGGGAATTACCAGAGAAAATCTGCACCTTTTATTTCCTAAATTGCAGGACCGTAGAATAAATAATATTGCAGTTTCTGTTGAGTCAAAAACTGTTTTTTTAAGTAATTTAATTTCTTCATTGTCTAGCTCACCACCATGCGGTGGATTGCCCACCACAACATCGAATCCGCCTTTCTCCAGAAACACATCTGGAAACTCAAAAAGCCAGTGAAATGTTTTGATTTTCTTTAACTCTGTTATATCTATCTGGTGCTCTTTTGCAAATTTTGCATCTAGTTTGTCTGTAAATAATTCTGTAATCTTATTCAGAATTTCATTTAGAGGTTTAGCATATTGTGAATTTAGTGATGCAATCAAAATTCTACTCAACCTTTCCTTTGTTCTTAAAACTTTATAGAAATCATCAGCACTGATTTTATCTCCTTTTGCAAGTATTTTATTCAGATTAGAAACTTCCTCCACAATTTCTTCTTCTATACCAAGGGCTTTGGCAATATCTCTAAGATATGCTTCAAGGTGTAGGTTGATTTTTATTGCCTCCTGTTCGGAAACATAGAACCCCAGTGTTTCCCTTTCTTTTTTCTCTCCTTTTTCTTTCTCAAATCTCAGATAACCAATAAGCGAATTGCCCTCCCTCAAATTGAAATGCACATTCGGAAATTTTATAAAATAGTTTTTATTTATATCAAAGTGCTTGGCCAGTGTAAGAAACAAACGAGCCCTTGCCACCTTCAGGGCTGAAGGATTGATATCAACACCATAAATGTTTTTTGAGAGAATAATAAAAAATTTCACATACAGTTTAAACTGTTCTTCATCGGAAATCTCAAGAAGGTCTATTTGTCCAATACTCCCATTTTCATCACTGGCTACAATTTCCAGACCCTTTTCTACCCCCATCTCTTTTAACTTGTACCATATCTTCTCATAAATTCCCACGAGCACATTAATTGCACTTTCGAGAAAATGGCCAGAACCCACTGCAGGGTCGCAAATCTTGATTTCTTTCAATAATCCAAACAGATACAGGAGGACATCTTTCTTCCCGTTTTCAATTATCTTTTCAATGGAATCAAACTTTTCACCAAATTTCTCATTAATCCTATCCACAAGATAGGGTTCTATAGTATTCTTGCAAATGTATGATGTTATTTCTTCCGGTGTATAATATGCGCCAAGCTTTTTTCTTTCTATAGATGTGATAAGCTTTTCATAAATTGCTCCCAAGACAAACTCGTCTATGCTACCCTCACCCCAGTCTCTACTTTCAAACAAATTGAGTATTGGCACCTTGCCCGGAACATTCTTGGCAGGTGTATTAATGAGATAAGCAGTGAAATCCTTCTTATAAAAACAGTCGTCAGGAATAGAAATAGCTTCAGCACTATGTTTGCCATCTAAGAAAATAGCAGGGCCAACAACCACTTTTCCTACAACACAATCTTCATAGTATTGCTTATCATGTTCAATATTAATTTTTTCAAAAAAATATTTAAGAAATTGATAATAGCTCTCAAATTGATTTTTAATCGGTTTAGATTGCTTTATTTCCTTAAATTTATTTACTAAATATAATCTGTCATTGTTAAAAAATCCTTTCTCTTGAAGATACCATGCTGTGAGCATCTGCATCATAAAATTATCTACAAATTCTCTCCTCTCGTCCTCGTCCCTTATTCCCTTGAGGCTACGGAGCAAATATTCTCTTGACTTTTTATATAACAGGTAGAACTCTTCAATCACATCGGTTCTATCAAACACATTAGAAAGATTGGTTTCTGTGGGATTTTCTAACATTTCTTTTAACTTTGAAATAAATTGTTTATTTATCTTCTCAATGGTTCTCCGAAGGTATCTGTTCCGTCTAAAATCCTTTATATAAAGCTGATTCTCATAAAGAATTACCGACACTCTTACTGCATATCCACTCACTGGTGGCTTGTATCTCAGAATATTTAAAAGTTCGCTTTTCTCTTTAACCTCAGTAAAAAGAAATCCTTCAAAGAGATTGAGGGCCTCATCTTCATAAAATATACAGGTTTCATACTCCTTTCCTTCAATCTCTAATGTCTCTTTTTTATATTTCTCCAGGATGCCCTCCATCTCCTTTTTTATCTCTTTAATCTTCATACTACAACCCAATATATTCACATTTGCCTTTAATGTTTCTGAACCGTAAGTCCTTCCCGCCAAAGACGAGACCTTCAACTTAGCGCCTCCAGACACATTAGAAAATTTCCTACGCAGGCAAATGACTTGCTCTCTCAAAAATTTTTCTTAAGTTACGGGTTTTGCAATCCTTTATATCTCCCTTTCTTTTTCCCAAAATCAAGGAGGAAAAACCATGATGCAGAAAAAGACAATAAGGGATGTTGATGTGAGAGGAAAGCGAGTGCTGGTGCGTGTGGATTTCAATGTGCCAATTGATAAGAACACTTTGGAAGTGAAGGACGATACGAGGATAAGGGAGGCACTGCCCACAATAAAATACTTGGTTGAGCATGGAGCAAGAACAATCCTGGTTTCCCATCTTGGCAGACCCAAGGGAAAAGACCCGAACCTAAAAATGGACAATGTGGCCAAGAAGCTGCAAGAGTTGCTTGGGAAACCAGTAATGAAACTTGATGACACAGTTGGTGATTCTGTCAAAGAGGCCATTGCGAAAATGAAGGAAGGTGATGTTTGTCTGCTGGAAAATGTAAGATTTTACCCTGAGGAAGAAAAGAACGACCCAGAATTCTCAAAAAAATTAGCAGAACTTGCAGACCTATATGTAAACGATGCTTTTGGCACTGCCCATCGGGCCCATTCATCAACAGCAGGGGTTGCCCAGTTCCTACCTGCAGTTGCTGGCTTCCTTATTGAGAAAGAAGTTGCAGTGATGGGAAAAGCCCTATCAAATCCTGAGAGGCCATTCATTGCAGTGCTCGGTGGTGCAAAGGTGTCAGATAAGATTGGAGTGATTGAAAACCTGCTTCCTAAGGTGGATGCAATACTGATTGGTGGTGCGATGGCTTTTACATTCCTGAAGGCAAAGGGCTACACAGTTGGCAGGTCCCTGGTTGAGGATGATAAACTGGGGGTGGCCACAGAGATAATGAAAAAAGCTGAAGAAAAGGGTGTGAAACTGTATTTCCCAGTGGATGTGGTGGTTTCAGATAAGCCAGATGATACAGCAACCGTGGTTAAGACTGTGAAGGTGGGAGAAATGCCTGGGGACCTTATGGGTGTGGACATAGGCCCAGAGACAGCGAAGAATTTCAGTGAGGTGATAGAAGGTGCAAAAACAGTAATCTGGAACGGGCCAATGGGTGTGTTTGAAGCAACGAAATTCAGGGAAGGCACAAGAGCGATTGCAGAAGCTCTTTCAAAGGTGAAGGGCACAACCATAGTAGGTGGTGGAGACAGTGCCTCTGCAATTCAGAAACTAGGATATGCGGACAAAGTAACTCACATTTCCACTGGTGGCGGCGCAAGCCTGGAGTTTCTTGAGGGCAAAGAACTTCCGGGAATTGCGGTGCTCCAGAACAAGTAATTCCTTTCTTTTTTATGCGAATTGCAGTTAAGTTTGGATACGACGGCACTTTATTTCATGGATATCAGCGACAGAAAAATGCTGTAACTGTGGAAGGAACCATTCTGAGTTTTTTGTTGAATAAAAATCTTCTTTCAGAGAGCCCTAGATTTGCGAGTGCCTCTAGAACTGATGCAGGTGTTTCTGCCCTTGGAAATGTGGTTGCGTTTAACACGCCAGAAAACCCTGAGAAAATTCTCGGAATGCTGAACACAATTTCAGATGGAATCTGGTTTTATGGCTATGCCGCTGTCCCGGAAAAATTTAATCCAAGGCATGCAAGGGAGCGATGGTATCGGTACTTTCTTTCAAAAGAAGGATTTGAGGAAAAGGAAAAGCTGGAACAAGCTTTTTCTATTTTCCCAGGCACACACGATTTCCGGAATTTTGCAAGACCTTCTGAGAGAAAAACAGTTCGGGAGATTTTCAAAATAGAGGTTTCAGATGCAGAGAACTTTTGGGTCATAGACATATATGGCTCAAGTTTTCTCTGGGGAATGGTGAGAAAAATCATCGGGGCAGTGGGAGAACTGATGCAAGGGAGAGCCACGATTGCTCAGATTGCAGATGCGCTGGATGGGAAAACAACAATTGATTTTCCGCTTGCACCTCCAGAACGGCTTATTCTCATGGATGTCCGCTATGATTTTGGTTTTACTGTAACTGAAAGAGTAAAAAGGGCATTGCGAAAAAAAATTGAAAAGAGGTTCAGCACGGTTGCTGTGCAAAATGAAATATACAGGGATTTGAGAAAGATTGTCTCAGGCACTCTTTCTCCTGAGCAGCACTGAGCCCAGCAGGAGGAGTATGAGGTAGAGCAATGGTTCGTGCTGAATTTCCACAACGGGTGCATCTGGTAGAGAAAGCATCACAATGTCATTGTCATTGTTGGCAGTATACTCACCAATTCCAGTCCAGGTGCCTCCTTTGAAGTAAATCTGGGCATAGAATATGTCTGGCATATATCCATTCTCCCTGGCATTCAAAGCTCTGGGCACACTTCTAGCAATTGAGTCGGCAGTCAGGTAGGTGTCACTGTCTGTTGTTGTGAAATTTGTAATTGTGGAAATGACCCTCAGGTTCAATGATGAATAGGGGTTTGCCATGTCACCAAAGACAAGCCAGAGTTTACCATTTCCTTCTGCAAGTGAGGGTTCTGGGGAGTAAGAGGTATAGTTACCGAAAGGACCCAGTGTGTTTGACCAACTCCCGCTTCCGTAATCATAGTATTTGAGGTAGATTCTGAAGATGCCTGGTTGCTCCCTGTCACTTGCCCATGCAAACCATATCTTACCATAGGAATCCTCAAACAGGCCGGGATAGTAATTGTTGCCCGCAGATGTGGTTTCAAGTGGAGCATGTGTCCAGGTGCTTCCATCATACTTTGCATACTTGATTGTCCTGTTGAGGGCTGCACCAGTTCCCTGCGGGTTCCTTGAGTAATAAGCAACCCAGGAATTCCCATGGGAATCCGTGAGAGAATCTACCAGATAGTTTGCATAGTTTGTATCCAAATTCGGGAGCACAGCAGCAGTTGTGAAGCTTGAAGGATTATTTGGATTACTGGAACGCACATACTTTATGTCCCAGTAGCCATACTGGTTGTTCACAACTCTTAAATCTTTGTAAAGCACCCAGATGTATCCATTTTTATCCACGAAAACACTTGGCTCATCAACAGTCGGCTGGGTTGAATCTGAGGCAGTTGCCACGGCCTTATCTGTACTCCACGCACCACCAATTGTCTTGTAGTTTACCCTCACCTCCTCTCCATTCAGCCAAGCCACAATCAGATGGTTCCCGTTGTCTGCAGTAATTGCAGGTTTGCTTACAATTCCCGGAGTCGTGCTTACCTTTTCCTTCTGCCAGGTGATGCAATCTGTGGAATATTTAATCCAGATTTCTGGTGAGCCGGCTTCCTCAGAGACATACACTATGTAAGTAACGCCGTTATGCCTGAAAACATCAAAATCTGATTGGGATTTATTCTCTGTAGCAACACACATGGGAGTTAATGGAATTCTGTCGCTCACAACAAGTTTGAAAACTATACAACTCTTGATATTTGGGTTGGATTGGGAGGTGGCTGTAACCTTTATTTCATATGTGCCAAGGGCTATTGTGTTGCCAACACTCACCACTGCAGAGAGTGTCTGCGAACTGGTTGAGCCGAGGGAAACTGAATTTTGGGAGGGTGTTACACTCACGCCAGATGGTGCAGAGGCAGAAATCTGAATAGTGTCTTGTGCACTGCCCATGTTCCAGACATTGAAATTGATAGCAGTGGTATCGCCATTTTTCAAGATCAAATACCACTTTTCACTTGAAGTTATGCCAACAGAGACTGGCTCTGTGGGTCCAAGTGCGGCAGTGGCCACCACTGCGAATTTTTGCGGGCCCTGCAAGATAGTCTCTGCCTTAACTTCAATTGTCCATGTGCCAGTTGCAGGCTCCTTTACAAATACATTCTCAACGGTATTCACAGAATCCGATGTGGATGGGTTTGGGGTGGACCATGAATTTGTGAATTTGTTTCCATAATACTTGGTCCCATTTGGTGCAGTGACAATTAGATTGAGGTCGTTGTCCAGCTTGCTTCCGAGCGGAAAGAATCCGCCTGCAGGTGGGTCTGTCCATACAAGCGTTATTTTGAGTGGAGCAGTTGTGGAGTAAATTTGAACAGCTGTTGTGAAACTTGCACCTTGACTCAAACCAGTTGTGTTATCCCAGTATTTCATCGTGATTGGTGGTTCCGGGAAGAGCACATTTCTCAGGTTTATCCTTCCCCAGCCCTGGTCGTTACTTGGATACCCATAGCCAAGGTCTACAGCACCATTTATTGCAGTGGCCTTAAGCAATGCGCCAGAAGGCAGAATACCCTTATTAGTGTAATATTCCCTGATGAGGGCTACGGCACCTGCTGTGAGCGGTGTGGCCATTGAGGTGCCGCCCATAAAGCAGTAATCTTCAACACCGTCATTGTCAGCATCCCAGGGCCAGTGTCCCCAGGAAATGTCAGTTGACATCTGGGTTGACCTTGCTGAAAGAATCCATGTGCCAGGTGCAACTATGTCAGGTTTGATTCTGCCATCAGATGTTGGCCCTCTTGAGGAAAACGAAGCCACCTGAGAGGGGTTGTCAGAATCTCCACCATACTCGGGTCTGAGATTTTCAGAGGCACCTACAGTGAGGGGATTTGTTGCAAGACCAGGGCTGGCAACAGTGCTGCTCCCAGGCCCTGAATTTCCTGCAGCGAATACAAAGAGTGTATCGTTATGTGTCCACATGAACTCATCTATGGGCGGAGAGGTTGTATCCAGGCCGAAAAGAGGAGTGCCACCCCAGCTATTTGAGGAAATTCTTGCACCTGCATTGTAGAAATCGTTTAATCCAGAGCTCAACCAGCTGCTTATTCCTCCCAGGGAGCCATCCGTGTTTGCAACATTCTGGACATAGATTTTTGCCTTGGGCGCACTTCCAGCAAAGGAATTCTCAAAGTTCTCATCGGATGTAGAGAGCCCCTGGTAAACCTCGGAGAGATAACCACTGCCAAGAATTGAGCCAGCACAATGGGTCCCATGTCCAACTGTGTCTTTGGTGGCACTTCCATAATTCTTGAACCCTACAACCTTGCCCTGAAAGTCCTCGTGAAGCGTTGCATTGTTCTGGGTGTCAAGCCCTGTGTCTGCAATTGCCACAATCTGGTTGGAACCTAAAAGGTTGGAACCAAGGGAATTCCTCTCGCTTGACCACGCACTGAAAGTTTCAATGAACCTCGCAGCGACATCGTTCTGGAGCCTGTAAACTGGTGCAAGCCCAAGAGCAGAAACTGCTGGAAGCCTCGCAACCCTTACTAGGTCACTTCCTTTCCCCTGAAATGTGGCAAAAGTGCCAAGTGTTTTTGAGGAATACTCTATCTCTGGATAAATTCCATAACCATTCAGGGTCCTGAGCACCTCTTCCACATCTTCTCCCGGGAATACTGCAAACGCAAGTTTGGTGCTTGGTGCGTTCAGGTCATCTGGGTTGTTGAATTTGTAAGCGGGATGGTAGTTGCCCAGGAATATCAACTTCTCCTCCTGTGCAAGCCGGGAAATTTCATCCTTGGGATATTTTATCAACAACCCATTGTTGTGAAGCGTGGTGTAAATGAAACCTTTTTCTTGAATTCTGATAATGGATTGCTCGGGGATAGGGCCATAGAACTGAATTACATAATATCCCCAGTACCCCTCAAACTCTGAAACTTTAAGAACTTCTGGTATCTCCGGCTCTCCATTGGCTGTGTCAAATGTGTACCTTCCAACTGAAAGCATTGTAGGCGCTTCCACAACAGTCACTTCCACTCCCTCGCTCCGAAGTTGCTCCAGTTTCCAGGGAGAAATTCTTGCTGTTACAAATCCCCCGTAGTCCCTGTAGATTTCACCACCAGGTAATCTTCCATCCTTCTTCCAAATTATGCAGAGTTTGTTAGGCTCATCGGTTGCACCTGTCTCTCCAAAGCAAAGAGCAGAACACTGCAGAAGGAGCATGAACAATACCACTCCAGCTATTGCCGTCTTTCTCATTTTCCAGCACCCCTTTTCCATGAACCTCATAACCACATGAGCAGAGCTGTATTTAATGTTTCCTTCGTTACGGTAAACATAAAATTTGTTTGAAAATTGGAATTTTCTAATAATAGAAACCTTTATATATAACATATTATATATCTCTACCGATGGAAGAGCCTGAACCGACAACTGGCCTCGCTGGCTTATTAGCCAGC
>JAWACX010000034.1:0-12053 GCA_038896575.1 Thermoplasmata archaeon | reverse complement strand
GTATGTGTCTTTCCATCACTGCTCGTGGTTGCACTCACTTCTTTGCCAGCAATCACAACCTTGCTACCAGAAGCAGCCACATTCGTTGTCCATACTATCATTGCACATTCATACTTTGAATTGAAATGCCAAGTTCCAGCTCACTGATATCCATCCAAATCAGCCTTGTTCCAGTAGAAATACCCTGGGCTTCTCTGAGATTCTGCCAGTTCCCTGCCCACACCTGCCTGGATGCTCCCGTATTTCTCCTTTATCTGTTCCTCTGCAGTTTTCGCATGCTCCAATGCCTTCTTTATGTGCTCTCTGTCAATATACTCAGCCCTTGTTATAACTGCAATATCTCCTGCAGCCCTTATCAACCCACCAAGCTCCCTCAGCCTCAATGTAAGCGCATTCTCTACCCCGTCAAACTTTTTCGCCCTCCTTCTTGCCTCAGCAATTACCTCCAGAATTGCTCCCTTTGTTGCATGGGGAATTTTTCCATCCATCGTGATTTCCTGTGCCACAAACTGGGCAATCTTCATTCTGTTCTCTTCTGTATCTGGCATGTGGGTTTCCAGCAATACCTCGTAACCGTTCCCAATTATCCTGGAGCGCAGGGGCGAGAGTATCGTAGGCAAATCCTGGATATTACAGGCTCCAACGAAAATAAAATCGCAGGGCACAGCATCTACACGGACACTAGCGCCAGCACTCTGGGGGTTCCTTCCAGTAATCGGAAATTTCTTCTCCTGCATTGCTGTGAGAATATATCTCTGGAGATGTCCTAAATGTGGAAGTTCGTCAATGAATAGGACGCCCTGGTGTGCCTCGTGAATTGCACCAGCAATTACACGTTCATAAGGCTGTGTTCCAAGCTCCTTGTGCCCTCCATAGGGGTCATGCCGCACATCACCCAGCAACTCAGTCTCGCTTGCACCAGTTGCAAGCACGAACGGCTTTCGCTCAAGTGGAACAATAACCTTTCTCGGGCTCTGTTTCTCAATCTCCTTTCTTCGCTCAAGTGTGCGCTGGTCCAGCATTCTTATTTTGTCACCCGCACGCTCGTAAACCACGACCTCCTCCCTGTCTCCCACAATCCTTGTGGTTGTTACAGAGTTCTTCTGGGGCAGCATGTCTCCGAGCGTGAAAAAGAGATTCCCAACGAGGTCTGAGAATGGTGCAGAATCTCCTCTCACACCAATTTTTGGTTTCTGGCACCGCGGACAGAGCCTTTCAGTAAAACTTGAGTACATTCCGCATTGGGCGCATCTGTAGCCGAGCCTCTCTGCGATATGCGGCGGAACCTCCTTCGGGTCAAGCAACTCTCCTTCCACAAATAGCCTTCTCTCTCGCTCAGCATAGACATCATCTTTTGTAAGTACTTCCACAGCAGGTCTTTCGGGATTGCTGGGGTTATGCACAACCCTTATCTCTTCAGTGGGTTTAGGAATGTAGAGGGCAAGAGCCTGGGCAATCATAGATTTCCCTATGCCTGGAGGCCCTATTAGAAGCAGATGCCTTCTCTGGTAGGCAGCAAGTCTCGCTGTCTCCACTGCTCTCTCCTGGCCTATGACGCGAGCAAGCGGGTCCTGGGGAATTTCAATATCCTTTGTTGTTTCTATGCTGCTGAGTGTCTTCTTCATTTTCTTCAATCCATGTCATTCCTGGTATAGATACTCATTCCCTGAGGTATCTTTGTCACATTCCCCATTTTTGTGCCAATTACAATCTTCACGCCACTTGCCTCTGAGAGGTCAAGAACTCTCTGGCTGATTATTCCGTCAAAGATTACCGCCTTTAGCGAGGGAGGTGGATTCCTCAGAACCTCTATTATATCCCTAACTGGGATTTCTTTTACAATCATATCCTTATGATTTACAAATCTGGCTTTTGATGTGCCTGCAATCTGCATGTACATCTGCTTATATTTTCCGAACCCCTCAGAGGGTTGGGGTTGAGAAGAAATTTTTGCTTCCTGCTTTTCTTCCTTCTGCACCTGCAATTTCTGTGGTTCCTGCTGTGCCAGTGTTTGTGGAGGATTTTGATGTTCTGGTTGCTGGGATGGTTGTGGGGATGGTTCTGTCTTTTGGTCTCTCTCCTGGAAGAAGTTCTGCGCCCTAGATTCATCCTGGTTGGGACCACCAGTAAGCCCGTACATCTCAAGGTATTGCTGGACTGGAATCTTGTTTCGCAAGCATTTCATGATTTGTTTTGGTGAGAGTTCCTCCACTTCCTCCCCTCTCGGTGCTCTCGCAATGAAATCAATTTCGCAGACCTGGAGCAACTCCTTGAGTATGAGCTCTCCTCCTCTATCGCCATCCACGAACGCAGTAGCATGCTTGTTCTTTGAAAGTTCAATCACAGTTTCTGGCACACTTGTACCCTCAACCGCAATTGCATTTTTTATACCCGCGGCGAGAAGGTTAAGCACATCCCTTCGCCCCTCTACAATAATGACACTATCAGAGTTGTCAATGTTCGGCCCTGCAGGTAACCTGTCCTTGCCATAGGATATTATTTCTTCTGTCTGGACAACTGTTTTTACAGACTCCATTATGTCCACTGTGGTGCTCTTTGCATCCTCTATCATCTTTGCCAGCAACTGTTTTGCCCTCTCTATTATTCGAGCCCTCTTTGTAACTCGCACATCCTCTATGCTCTCAATCTCTATCTTCGCCTTGCACGGCCCTACCCTGTCAATTGTTTCTAGAGCTGCCGCAAGAATCGCTGTTTCTACCTGGTCAAGGCTAGAAGGTATTATTACATAACCCTCCACTTTCCCTTTTTTGGAGTCAATTTCCACCTCAATTCTTCCAAGCCTTCCACTCTTCTGGAGGTCCCTGAGGTCAAGTTCTTCTCCAAGTAATCCTTCGGTCTGCCCAAAAATTGCACCAACTACATCAGGTTTCTCTACAATTCCTTCTGTAGCAATCTTAGCCCTTATCAGATACTTTGTTGTTGATGGATCTATCATGTTTATCTACCTCTTTTGCATCACCAAAATGCCATCTCTCTTTCCACTTCGCCGTGCTCTTCTTTCTGGAATAATAAAGCGAAAGAGTGAGCGTGAGAGTTGAGAGTGAGGCGATTTTGGTGAGATTTTATGTACCAGTTTCAACTAAGATATAGGGTATGGGAATATAAAGGTTTCGTGCATTTTGCTGTGTTGCCCGCAAATTATGCTGGCCTTTGAAATGAAGAATTTACTGGGAAAATCAGAAAAACAAAAATAGGGAAAAAATATGTCCATACTGGCCGAAGGGACGGAAGTTTGAAAATGACTTCCACTCAGGCCAGAAGGGACAGATATGAGTAGAAAGAGAAGCAAATCTTGATCTGTATTCTCATAAAACTCCTCTTTGACATGTCCTACCTTGACACTGAAAGCTTCCTCAGGTTTCTCTGTAAGAATAAAAAATTCCTACTTCCTGTAGTGCCCGATGCTAATACAATGCAGGAACATGTCAAGGACATCCCTGAAAAATATCTTGAAAATAGAATGTCAGAAAATTCTATCAGGTCTCCAGATGACAATAATATTTGATTCAACTGGACACTCAACAATCCAATACGGTTGCTGGAGAGTTTCAGGAAACGCACTTGGAGATGCAGGCTATGCCGCCAGATATCCTGTCAGAGCGATACGAAATTTAGGAGCAAGAGCGTTTATTAAGGTAAAATCCAACCACAGCGCAAAGAAGAAAGGAGAAAGAGATTGGCCTCAACTTGTGAATTTCCAAAGACAGAACCCTCAGGAGTTCATGAAAGTATACTGTGATAGAGTGATTGTCGAAGGCATATTTTCTGCAATGAAAAACATCTTCGGAAGAGTCGTGCGTTCAAAAAAGAGACACAATCAGAACATCGAATTGTTGGGCAGGATTCTCCTGTGGAATTACTTTCAAATCGAGCCAGATGAATTTTAGGGCAACACGCGGCAAGAGAAAAGATTTAAGAGAGAGCCTGCAATCATGGTGCTGTGCGTTTGCAGAAAGTGGTTACGCTCGTCATAGCACTTCTTGCTTTCCAGATTTTCTCATGGCCAGGAAGTGGTACCACCTATCACACAATAACATGCGATGGAGACTTTGAAGATTGGGCACTGGATGAGGTTCTTGGCATTTCGGGGAACACGCGCCTATACTTCACATTTGACAGAGACAACCTTTACTTCGGCTTTGACAGGGGAAGCACTGACAACGACATTTTCGTGGCTATTGACGCAATTCCAGGCGGTAGCCAGACTTCAGTTGACTGGCATGGCACTCACAAACTGCCATTTGAAGCGGACTACTTCGTGTGTATAGAGAGCGAAAGGTATGCAGTGCTCAGAAAATGGAATGGTGGTGCCTGGCAGGATATATTTTCCCTCCTTGATTATGGGTTCTTCTCCTCCCCAGACATAGAGTTCAGGATTCCCCTGCTGTTCATTGGAAAACCCTCTGTTCTGAAATTCCTCGCCTATGGGCAATGGGAAAATGCAATAAATGTCTGGGCTGCATGGCCCACAAGGAATGTGGCATTGAATAACGGACCCCAGGAATTTCTTTACTGGTATGAATACAATCTCACGGAGGGAGTGTCGCCAGGACTTAACCAGCCAGGGAATCTGCCACCAACGGCAATAAAGGTTGATGGCTATAATGCAGAATGGACTGCGGGGCTGAAAAATTTCCATGTAATTGTGGACTCAAGCGAGGACTCTGCTGCAGATGTGAAAAACATTGTGGATAATGAGGTGCTGAAACTCTACTATTCCTGGGATGAGAACTATCTCTACCTTTCCTATGACTACATTACTGGATACTGGGGCGGGGATAACAGGTATGACAATGGGACCCTTCTGCTCATAGATGCCTCAACACCTGAGAATGATGGCACCACAACGCTTGGAACACTGAATGTCTGGCCACGAAACATTTCATTCAAGGGCTTTACCTGTGAATTTATTTATGGGAAGTGGGATGACTTGCCTGGTTACTTTTACCATGTGCACAACTCAACTTATGCCGAGGACATCACCTGCAGGATTTTAAAGGGTGAGACTGGCGGTGCAAAGGTGAGTGGTGCTGTTGAACTGGCAATTCCCTGGTTTCTTCTCTACGGTGAGAATTACACAAGGATTTTTCCCTCTGTGAGCATCAGGTTCATTGTTTGTGTGGTTGGTGTGGATGGCACAAATGCTGCAGACACAATACCGGATAACGCTGCGGTGCCAAAGAACAACAGCTACGAGGAAACTGTACTGGATTATTTTGCAAGAATTGACAAGATTGATGATGAACCCCCTGTTATCTCAAACTTCAGGATTGAGAATATCACGAGGACCTCTGCAGAGATAAGATGGACCACAAATGAACCTGCAACAACCCAGTTGCTCTATGGTGAAACCGTGGAATATGGGAATTCCACACCTCTCGACACTTCATTAAAAACCGAACATTTTGTGCATCTCACAAATCTGAGCGAGGGAAAGAAGTATTTTGTCAAGGCGGTTTCCTGTGATGCTTCCAACAACACAAGGAGCTATCCCTCCTCGCTCACAGAACTTGAGAAAGTTTACTTCGAGACCCTGAGCGAGAGCAGCGGGGACACCAAGGACAATGGAGGGGTAGAAACCATCAGCCAGTATGAGATTGCAAGGACAATTGTCTATCTCTGTGCCCTGATTTTTGCTGTTTTTGGAGCCTTCCGTCTCCTCAGGTCTTTCTACATAAAAAGGATGGAGAAACTCACGAGAAAAAAGAAGTACATGAAACGCCTCACAAGGCCGGAGAGGGAAGAGAGGCTGAACGCCCTGTTCAGAAAAGGTAAAATTTCTGAGCAGGTTTACACAGAGCTAAAGGAAAAGATATGAAGAGATTTGTGAGAGCAGTTGGGATTGACGATGCACCGTTTGAATTCACTCAAGATTCCTGCGAGGTTTTTTTCGCGGTTCTCAGGGCCCAAAACTACATAGAGGGGATGTTCCGCACCACGGTTGAAGTTGATGGACTGGATGCCACGGAAAGAATTATCTCACGCTTAAAAACCACAAGATTTTTTGAGCAGCTGGATGTAATTTTTCTTGATGGTTGCACTGTTGCTGGCTTCAATGTTGTGGATATTGAAGCGATTCACAGAGCAACTGGTTTGCCTGTAATTACTGTGACAAGAAAGAAGCCGGATTTGGCGAAGATTGAAAGGACATTAAAACAGAAATTTGATGACTGGGAACATAGGATGGCCATAATTTCAAAGATGAAACTGCATTGTGTTGAAGCCGTGCGTAAGCCAGTTTATGTGGGAATTGCAGGCACTGATCTTGCCTCTGCCAAACTGTTTCTGAAGCGTTTCACAGTGCAGGGCTCAATTCCCGAGCCTGTAAGAATTGCCCACATGCTCGGCTCCCTTTTTCTCCTTGGTGAGACAAAGGGAAGGAGTTAACCAATCACGGGCTGGAGCCAGAAGCCTTTACCAGTATCACAAGCCCGAAAACGGATGAAGTGGGAGAATAGGTATGAACTTCGTGAAATTTTATTTCTGCTCTCCCACCAGCCTCAACAATTCTGGCTTTTATCCTCTCCACCCTCTCCTCTATCCCACTCCTCTCAGCCACTATGTAAAGGAATATTTTACCACTGCTCTTGAGTTTTTCCAGTGCAGATTCCAGAAAATTCTCACCACTATGGGGCAGGTTCATTATTATGTAGTCAGCCTCTGGCAGTTTTTTGATTTCCTCAGCAGCATCACCACAAATCGGAATCACATTCTTTACACTGTTGCGAGAAATGTTTTTCCGGAGCAGCCAATATGCCTCAGGGTTCTTGTCAATTGCATAAACTCTTGCCTCAGGATGCCTTTTTGCAATAGTAATTGAGAATGGTCCTGTCCCTGCAAACATGTCTATTACCACACAGGGCGATTGAATTTCAGAGCACAGAAACTGCCGCTCATTCGCAAGCCTGGGAGAAAAATATGCTCTTGCAAGGTCAACCTCAAATCTGAGCCCGTACTCCCTGTGCACAGTTCTGCTCTTTTTCTCACCGCAGAGCCATCTCACCTTTCTTATCCTGAAATCTCCCTCAACACCCTCATCCAGAAGCACAGTTTTAATTGAGGGCATCGCCTTGAGAATCGCGCTCCCGATTTCCTTCTCATACCTCAGGAGAGGTTCTGGCAATTTAATTATCGCAATATCACCAACAATGTCAAAACTTGAGGGGAGCTGTGCCATTAGCTCAGGAGGAAGGGATAGAAGTTCAGAATAATGCCGCACCCTCACAGGGACCCTCTGAAGTTCCCTCTCAACTACCCCTCCAATGCCCTCAATAAAAATCTCTCCTTCCGCTTTGAGGGGTATGTAAACGAAACTCTCATCCCTCTCAATCCTGTAGTGATTATCCAACAGTCCCATCCTCTTTATTTCCCTCAGAATTTTTTCAGCCTTCTGTTTTTCCACCTTTGCACATCTCACCATCTCTTACACTTCCGCAACAATTTTTCCCCTCTTTAGATATGCCCTTGCCATCCTGGGCGTGTTATAGGCAAACCCTGTCGCACCGTCGTTTCTCAGGAGAATAAGGCCTGCAAACAAAGCAGTGTTTCTCTCAAGAAATTTCAGGGCATCCTTGCAAGCCCTCGCTGGTGTTTTTCCTCTCTCAACAGCCTCACATGCCCTGAATGTGAGGAGACAGCGGAGGATTGCCTCCCCGTAACCAGTGGCTGAGGCACCCGCAACCCGGTTAGCAAAAGCTCCTGCACCCAGAACAGGAGAATCTCCAACTCTTCCAGGCAACTTGTTGGGCGTTCCACCTGTGGATGTGCCTGCAACTATGTTTCCATCCTTGTCCAAAGCGACACAGCCAACTGTGCCGTGATGAAAGAAGGCAGCAGGATGAAGTTTTCTGGCCTTCAACTCCTCAAATCTTCTTCGCTCCCGCTCAACCACAAAGTAATCGTTGGATACAATCTCAAGCCCATGGGTCCTTGCATACTCCTCTGCACCACGACCAGCAAGGATTGAAACCTCATCTTCAGACATCAACATTCTTGCAAGCTTGATAGGGTTTTTCACAGTCTTCACGCACATGCAGGAGCCAAAACACATTTTTGTTCCATGACACATGATTGCATCCAGCTCAATCTCTCCATCACGGTTGAGAAATGAGCCCTTTCCTGCATCAAAAGCTGGATCATCCTCCATATAGGCGATTGCAGCCTCTACTGCCTCCTCTGCTGAACAATCTCTCTTGAGCATGTCTGCACCTATTTCAATTGCTTTCCTTACCCCTTTGATATGGGCATCCACAAGCTCATCAGGAATGTCCCAGGCACCACCATGGACAATGAGATTCCACATTTTGCCACCGAAAGTGGCAAAATGGAGGAAAATAAAATTATTTCTCAGTCGTCACGGACACCTTCTTCCGTCACCGCAAAAACAGCCTCAGCTTCCGGTAGATTTGGAGAATCTATAAGCCTGGCAATTCTTTTGTTGCCCTTGCTTTTTCTCAGATAAAGACGGAATGTGGATGTATGGGCAACAATGTTACCACCTATGGGTTTTGTCGGGTCTCCAAAGAATACATCGGGCCTTGCTGCAACCTGATTTGTGACTAGAATCACAGCATTGTGTATATCCCCAAATCTCAACAGTTCGTGCATGTGCTTGTTCAACTGTTGCTGTCTTTCTGCAAGGGCACCCCTGCCAATATACTCAGCCCTGAAGTGGGCTGTAAGTGAGTCTACCACAAGGAGCCTCACATTGTGCTCCTTTGCAATCTCGTTCACTTTCTCCATCAGCAGCATCTGATGGTTGGAATTATAGGCCCTTGCAACATGAATCTTTTTCAGGGCTTGCGTCGGGTCCATCTCCAGTGCTGTTGCCATCTGGATTATTCTTTCAGGCCTGAATGTATTTTCCGTGTCTATTATTATTGCCTCACCGTTAAGCCCGCCTTCATCCTCTGGAAGCTGGACATTCACAGCACACTGATGCGCAATCTGGGTTTTGCCTGAGCCAAATTCACCAAATAGTTCTGTGATTGCCTGGGTCTCAAATCCTCCTCCCATTATTGCGTCAAGTTGTTTTGAGCCAGTTGTGAGATGTCCAACCTTCTTCCTTTTCTCGAGTATCACATCACCTGTCTCAAAACCGCCAATCTCCGCCATCTTTCTAGCTGCCACTATTATTTTCTGGGCCTGGGCCTGTCCGAGTTCACAGAGTTCTGCAAGGGTCTGAGGAGAGGAGACAGCAATTGACATTATGTCTGTGAAGCCTGCCTCCCTCAATTTCTCTGCAGTGGCTTCACCAACTCCTGGAATTTTTTCAAGCTCATCCTCGCTCATTTTTTCACCATTAGTAAGGATGCAGCAGGGGAATATAAACCTTTACGGGAGGGGTGAGTGAAAGTGCTTCGTAGAGAGGAATCCAGAAATCTGCTGCACCACTGAAAATGCTGCTGTTTCCATTCAGAACGATGGAGTTAAACTTCGGTTGAAAATTGAAAGAGCACAACAAGGGAATAATGGCTATCTTTTGTGGGCCCAAGCACTGCAGCTGAAGGTGGCCACTCCACCACAGTTCTACCTGCATGGTTTATATAGCACAGAAACATATGAGAATGCAGAAATGTATGGAGATTTGAAAAACGAGGATTGGGAGTTTGCGCTCTCGGATGAGAGGCCAAGCGATTTGGTTGTCCCTTTGAGACCAGCAAACATTTTGCTGGTTTTGCGTGGTGCGCGAAGCACTCTGCAAGGTAGATGGAAGTGGAGGAACCTTTCATTAAAAGAAGCATTAGACTATGCTCCCGTGTCAGATTCTCTGAAAAGAGATTTTTCAGATGGTGATGGCGTCTCCCGGCGGCAGGGTTTTGGAGAATCAGAGCTTCAAGTGTGGGAGGAGGTGTATCTGTGATATATTCCAGAAAGTTTTTATTTTCTCTGTGCCTTCTCTTGGTGGTATTGGGCTCCTCTGCATATTTGGTTATTCCTTTTCCCATTGAAAAAGAGGCAAAAGTTGTTCCCGCCATTTCAAGAGAATTTTTTACTCCACATGAGCCTATCAAGATTGAATCTGATGCAGATATTGTTGAGGAAAATGGAGTTATCGGCGGTGACGGCTCTCCGGAAAATCCCTATATCATAGGATACTGGCGGATTGAAGGAGAAAACCAGGGCTTTTCTATTACAATTACAAATACAACAAAGCATGTAGTTATTAAAATGAACATTGTATGCAACTCGGCTTTAGGTATTTTAATTGAGAATGCAACGAATATCACTGTGGAAAAAAACTTCGTGTATGGATGCAATACTGGTATAAAATGTGGAAATTCCACTGAACTGGTAATTTGTAACAACACTTGTTTGAACATCACTTTCACAGGGTTTGAGCTTTTGGGCTCATCTGGATGTGTTTTTGGGAATACTGCGATTAGGTGCTATACTGGTTTTTATTTATATGCACCCAGAGATTATGCCATAAAGTTCTACGAGAACACTGCCGCCTCCAACTACAAAGGAGTTGAACTAACTTCTACTCTTGAAGTAAACTCTAACATAGTTGTGTTCAATAGAGGTCCTGGCGTGGCAGGATGGTTCGGCTGTGCAAGCACAATATCTCTCAATAAAATTGCCTATAATGGAGTGTGCTGGTTCCCTGGTGTTGGTTTTTCATCTGCATGTGGCACGATATTTCATCATAATGTGTTTATAGAGAATAATGCAAGCAACCCTGGAACATATATGGGTTGGACCTTGTGGGATGATGGCGCAGGGGGAAACTATTGGTGGGATTGGCTGGAACCAGATAACAACGGTGATGGAATTGTAGACATTCCAAGGGTTGTGGTTCCTGGTGTCAACGAGACAGATCATTTTCCATTGACAAAGCCCCCAGAGCTTACAATAATTCCAATGTTAATGCCAACCATGAATTTTTCCGAGGAAGTTATTTTCAGGGCTGAAGTGATTGCCTCGCGCTCCGCAGTAAAAAATGTGGCAGTCTCGTATAAAACATTTGATGAAGAAAATTACATTTCAATTGAAATGGAAAGGACAAGTGGGAATGAAAGCCGTGGTAATTATACTGCAAAAATGATGACACATGAGGTAGAGACGATATTAGAATACTACTATTCTGCTGTGGCAGAAGATGGGAGTGTAAAAAAGAGCCCAGTTTACAGATGCCTTGTCAATGGGCCTCCATGTCCCCCTCTGAATCTCACATCTACTGTGTGCCAAAATAAGGTTTTCCTTAGATGGAACTCTCCATCATCTACAGGACTTTCTTCTCTCTCAGGCTACCACATCTACCGTGGCTTAAGTATAGAGAACAAAACAATCCTTTGTGCAGTTGATGCCGACACAACAACCTTTGTTGACTCCAATGTCACACCGGGCATCACATATTACTACCATGTCACAGCCGTAAACGCAATTGGCGAGAGCGAGCCCAGCAACACTGTTTCTGCCACACCTGGCTGTGCTCCATCGCCCCCAAGAACCTTACTACTGAGGTAAAGCGAAGGAGTGTGTTGCTGAAATGGGATGTGCCTTTAGACACGGGTGCTCCGCCATTAACAGGATACAACATCTACCGTGGGCTTCGCACAGAAAACAAAACGCTCATTGCTTCAGTTGATGCCAGCACCACAACCTATGTTGACAACAGTGTCACCCCGGGCCTTACATACTATTACCATGTCACCGCTGTAAACGCAATCGGCGAGAGCGAGCCCAGCAACACAGTCTCCGTTACAGTGCCTGCAAATCTCTTCGCAAAAATTCTGGTGCTAAAGACCACGCTTCGCTCTGGCGAGGAAATTTTGCTCAGCGTTCTGGTCAACTACGCAGATGGTGAGGTGGTAGAGAATGCAACGGTTTCCCTTTCCTCCCAGTTGCCTGGCAGATTTGAAAGTGAAACAGGACAAACTGATGCGAATGGCACATTTACAACAAAGTTTGTTGCTGGAAATGTAAATTCAAGCGTGTTCGGGAAAGTAGTGGCAACAGTAAGTGCAGAAGGTTATGAGAATGCAACCGCAAGCATTTTGCTTGGAATTCTGCCCAAAGAAATGAGAATA
>JAWACX010000033.1:0-12392 GCA_038896575.1 Thermoplasmata archaeon | reverse complement strand
AGACGTTAATGAATTATCTACTCAACGATTTTACAGACAATATGAGAACTAGAATGCTTGAAGAAGAAAAATATATAATAGGAATCCTCTTGAAAGATAGGATTCTTCTATGTCATAGTATGTCTGGTGAAGAGACTATTACCCAGACGTGGTCCGTAATACCAAGGATGCTAGATTCTGATAATGTAATAAGGTATATCTCTTTCAATAGAGATGATAAAAATAATGAAATTTACGCAAATTTTTGGGAAAAATATCCAAGTAAATCTTTTGTAGAATGGTTAGGTATCTCCCAAAAAGATGCTATCCATTATTTTGGCGGGAGATACAGAATTTACACAGAAGTAGGTGGAGTCACCACCGTCCTAGAAATAAAAGATGAAGAAATTGAAGATTGGATTCAGCAGCATCCAGAGATTGAGCATTCAAAAATTAGATTAAACCAACCTGTAGAAGACCTCATAATCACACAAATTATTGTGGGCACGAAAAAGTTCACTAGCTCAAAAGGTTTCTTACAATATTTTTATACAACAAAGTATACAGTTGAACACTTTCGAGAAGAGTTTCAGAAGATTGTACAAGAGCTTGAGTATTATTCGCCCTCTCCTCAATTTTTTGAAGACAGAGAAGGGGTGTGGCAAGTAGAAGGAAACAGAGAATCTCTACGTATCACGAAGAAAATTAATGATTTGGATGTCATTTTTTCAACTAATAAAATCAAATGTAAAGAAGAATATTTGGACTATCTATATTCAAAATTTGCAAATGGCGATAAAATAAACATCTATCATGTTGGGGTCCCATTTTCTGATAAACCAGTGGAGATTAAACATATGAAAATATGGAATTCACTTAAAATATGTGAGACAACCAATAAAATTATAGAATACTTCCACTCAACTAATCTTCAGGATAAGATATTATTGACTATCTTAGAATACATTATCTTTTATTTACTTGCCGAGAACAACAAGGACGCGTACATCTATTTCTTCTTAGTAAAGTTCGCACAAAGGTTTTTACATGGGATTGCCGAGTCCCATGTTATAAGTAAAAGTGAAGATTATATTTTGGAATATAAGGCGAGTGAGTTTTTTTCTGGTAGTGATGAAGAAATAATTAATAAAGCAGTGATAGACATAAAGAATAAATCGCAAAATAGCATAATCAAGATATACATTATAGGAGTTGGTGATCAAGGAGAAGTAGAGTTAATACCTAAAAGTAGAGTAAAAAGTGATAGACTTAATAATATAAAAGATGAAATAAAAATGAAGACAAGTGCTAAAGATGTCTATTTATTTCCGATACCGTTAGAAAAAGGGTGTCTTTTGATCCTAGTGTGGTTGGGGTGTAAAGAAAATGGTAAGTGAGATTACCCTCAAAAAGTGGAATAATTCTCTTGCCATGATTATAGAAATTTTAATTGGATATTCCACAAAAAAAGGTGATAAAAATGACCTGCCTTAATTTCGAATTTTTATTGAAAAGTCTAGATACTATTTATGATAGGAAGTATTCTACACATAGTATGGATTATCTGGGAGGAATCCTAAATGGATAAAAAAGTAACTCAATGGGAGAATCCAAAAGATTCAACAGATTCTTCATTCAGTCAAAACAGGTTCGAGGATACAAAGAACAGAAGAATTCCAGATGTGTGGGAAGTGGTAGAATTCGTCAGTATTTGTAAAAAATTGAAATCTGGTGGGACTCCTATAACCTCTAAAAAAGAGTATTACAATGGACGCATTCCATTTGTGAAGATAGAGGATATAACAAGTGCTGGGAAATATTTAATAGAAACAAAAACCTACATTACTGAAGAAGGACTTAAAAATTCTAATGCCTGGTTAGTTCCAAAAGATTCAGTACTTTTGGCAATTTATGGAAGTATTGGAGCAGTTTCTATAAATAAAACGGAGTTAGCGACAAACCAAGCAATACTTGGAATAATTTTGAATCAAGAAAAAGCGATTAACGAATTTATTTATTATATGTTGTTGTTCTTGAAAGATACTCTGTTAAGACAAGCGAAGCACACGACTCAGGCGAACTTAACAGGCGAAATCATAAAGAAATTGAAAATCCCCCTCCCACCTCTCCCCGAGCAAAAAGCCATTGCAAAGGTGCTCTCAACAGTGGATGAAGCCATTCAGAAATGCAATGAACTCATAGCAAAAACGGAGCGGCTGAAGCAGGGGCTGATGCGGGAGCTCTTGACGAAGGGAATTGGGCACAAGGAGTTCAAGGACACAGAGATAGGGAGAATTCCGAAGGAGTGGGAGGTGGTGAGGCTTGGGGATGAAAATATAGCAGAAATAAGGGGGAATAAGATAGTCAGCGGATTTGAAAACGTTGCTTTTATCCCAATGGAATTAATCCCGGATTCAGACATTTTTGTGAAATATGAGCTGCGAGCAATGGGTGATGTAAAAAGTTTTGTTTATTGTGAACGGGACGATCTGCTTTTAGCAAAAATCACGCCATCATTGGAGAACGGAAAACAAGGAATAGTTCCGGATGAAGTCCCCAATGGTTTTGCTCTTGCCACAACTGAAGTGTTTCCAATCTCGTGTAAAGGCATTGATAAATTGTTTTTGTTCTATATTTTGAAGTTCCCAAAATTCAGAAATAAAATAATAGCTTCGATGATTGGAACGACTGGTAGACAAAGAGCTTCAAAAGAAAGTGTTGAGAACCTACTTATCCCCCTCCCACCCCTTCCTGAGCAGCAAAAAATTGCCGAGATTCTCTCAACAATTGACAAGAAACTCGAACTTGAGAGAAAGCGAAAAGAAAAGCTTGAGCGAATAAAGAAAGGGCTTATGAACGATTTGTTGACTGGGAAGCGAAGAATTCCCAAGGAAATGTGGGAAAAGATTGGAGGTGAATAGGTATGGAGAAGAAGTACATGAATGCAGAGGAAGGAACTACACCTCACTTTTTGTGGGAAAAAGAGATTGTAGAAAAGCCGCTATTGGAACAACTTCAGAACCATGGCTGGAAATACATTCCAGCTGAAACACTTGGCAGGGAAAGTCCAGAAGATGTCCTTTTACTCTCAAATCTCAGAGCAGCACTGTTACGCATAAATGAAAGGATGCTTGAAGGGATATCCCAGAATGAAAAAAAAGAGGTTGTGGAAGAGGTTATTCGGGAACTTAAAACCAGAGGTTCAGGAATTGAAGGGCACAAACAGATAATGGACTTGCTAAAGTACGGACTTGCAGTAAATCTCGGAAAAAAAGGTCTGGCTACTATTCAACTTTTTGACTATATAAACATCGAAAAAAACGAGTTTATTGTCTCAAACCAGGTCACATTCACAAGCATCAATGGAAAGATTCGAGCAGACCTCGTTCTTTTCGTCAACGGCATACCACTCGTGCTCGTAGAATGCAAGGACCCCACAAACCCGACAGTTTCCTGGGAAAACGCTTACCTTCAGATAAAGGACTACGAAAAAAAAGTGCCTGAACTATTCAAATACATTCAAATCAACACAATTATAGAAAGATGGGAAGAAAAAGCAAGATATTTCCCAGCAGAGCCATGGAATGAAACTACCCAGGTGCATGTCTGGAAATCAGAGAACGCGCTTTGCGAGTTTCTCCAGCCAAAAATCCTTCTGGACATTGTAAAATATTTCTCGTTTTTCAGAGAGGAGAAAGGGTGCGAAAAAAAAGTTCTAGTCAGATACATGCAATACCGTGCAGTCAACAAAATTGTTGAGCGGGCAAAGAAGTATGTGAAGGGTGAGGAAAATAAAGCATCTGGTCTTATCTGGCACTGGCAGGGTTCTGGTAAAACCCTCACTATGATTTTTGCAGCCAACAAGCTCATGCGTCTCCCAGACCTTGAAAATCCTACAATTCTTTTCGTTCTTGATAGGAAAGAACTGGAAGACCAGACCACGGATGAAATTAAATCTGTAAAAATTGACTTCCAGCCCTCTACAATTACTTCCATTTCTGAATTAAAAGAGACGCTTCTCTGGGACGAAGGTAGAGGAAAAAGAGGAATCTTTGTTGTGCTTGTGCACAAGTTCAGGCCCGGAGAACTTCAGGAAGTGAAAACCCAGCTTGAACAGAGACAAGTAAATGAAACAATCCTTAAAAGAAAGAACATAATTGTGCTCGTTGATGAGGCAGACAGAACCCAGTATGGAATCCTGGCTGCTACAATGAGAGCCATGCTCAAAAGTGCTTTTTTTGTGGGGTTCACCGGAACACCGCTCGCTACCAAAGGAAAGGACACTTTCGCTGCTTTCTCCCCACAAGGCGAAGATTACCTTGACAAATACTTCATTGATGCTTCCATAGAAGATGGTTTCACTCTCCCCATTGCCTGGCAACTCAAAGTTGAGAGCGTAGTAAACTTCTACAAGGAAAAACTTGATGATGCTGTAGAAAGCTTTCTTGCAGTAGCAGATGTAGAAGAACTCTCTGAGGAGACAATAAAACAACTGGAGAGCGAGGTTGCAAAAAAGTTGAATGTTTGCAATGTAGTGCTGGAGAATCAAAAAATGATTGAAGAGGTCGCAAAGGACATTGCCAAGGATTTCCGTGAAAATCTGGATGACAGATTTAAGGCCTTGGTAGTCACCGCAAGCAGAAAAGCATGTGTCCTCTATAAAAGAGAACTGGACATACATCTTCCAAAAGAGTACAGTGAAATTGTGATGACCTATACGCCAGATGACGACGAACTCATCAAAGAATACGAGAGAGAACTCAAAAAGAGATACGGAACTAACGAAATTGATGAAATCAACCAGAAAATAAGGGAGGATTTCAACAGAAAAAATTTGCCAAAAATTTTGATTGTTACTGACATGCTCTTGCGTGGCTTTAATGCCCCTATTCTCCATACACTCTACCTTATCAAATTTCTAAAAGGGCATCGACTCCTCCAGACCATTGCAAGAGTTAATAGACCCTACAAGGGCAAGGACTTTGGACGAGTGGTTGACTATGTAGGAATTCTCGGAAGATTAGAGAAAGCTCTCGAGATGTACCAAAGAGAGGACATAGCAAATGTCGCAAGACCGATAGCCGAGTATGCAACGGAATTTAAGGAGGAAATGAAAAAAATGAAAGAACTTCTGGGTGAAAATACTAACCAGAACGAAGAATTTATGAAAGCCAGGGTGATGGAGATTCTCCAGGAGGGAAAGGAAAAAGAGTTTGTAAACAGCTTCCGAAAGATTAGAAAGCTTTACGAACTGCTTGGACCAAACGAGATAAAAACAGATTTCCATACTTACTATCAAGGGCTCTGCCTTCTCTACGAATACTACAAGATGATAAATCCAGATGTTGAGGATGCACTTGTTGAGAAACTTTATAAACATACCATGAATGCTGTAAAGGAAGTCACAGAGTTTTACGGGCTAAGGACTACAGAGGAAAAAGTTCAAATTGACACAAAATTCATTGATGAAGTAAAACCCAGCATCGTGGGTGTGTTTGATGCATACGCAAAAGTAAGGAACATCATAAGGAGCAACCATAAGATTCCTAAGCCAGTTTATCAGCAGATTGTGGAAAAAGTGGAAAGAATAATTGATGACTGGAAAAAGAAAAAAATCTCAGCAGAGCAAACATGTAAGGAACTTAAGGAGAACCTTGAGGAGCTTGAAAACATACCAATTCTGATTGAGGAGCGTGGACTTTCTGAAATGGCTTATTCCATCGGCCAGGTCCTTGAGAGGAATAAAATAGAGTTCCAGGACGAAGAACTGAGAGAACTTGAGCGGAAAATCAAGCCGCACATGTTTTATGCCTGGGTAAACAAACCCAGCGCTGTAAAAAGCGTGGGAAGAGAGATAAGGACTTTTCTGATAGAAAAAAAGATAGAGAAAGAAAAGAGGGACAGGGTATATGACCAAATCCTCCAGATGCTCAAAGAGAATTTCTAGCTATTTCGGTATAAAATACACTGTTGAATGGAAGAATGTAAAATATCCTCGCCTGGAATTTTCCACACCAATACTACATCTCATTCTCCCCAGAACCATCAAAAACCCAAGAAAAATCCTTGATTCGAGAAAGGACTGGCTGATAAAAAAGCACGCCAAAATAGAGAACGCTTTAAGACAACACCCGGAACTTTTAAAGAAATGCATTGTAATGGGCAAAGCATCGCCTCAAAAACTGGACGATGTCAAAAAGACAAGGAAAAAATTCAGAAGATTACTGAGGAAAAACCTCAAACCCATTGTAGCCTCTTTTTCAACAGAGTTAGGCGTGCAACCTAACAAAATCTTCATAAAATGCCAGAAAACAAAATGGGCAAGTTGCTCTACAAAAAAGAACCTAAGTTTCAACCTCAAGATGCTTGCACTCCCTCAAGAGCTAATGGAATACCTGGTTTACCACGAACTCCTGCATCTGAAAGAAAAAAGGCACAATAGCAATTTTGTTCGTATGCTGAGGAAAAAATTTCCAAACTTTGTAGAATTGGAAAAAGAACTCTTCGCCTACTGGTTTGCACTTGAATCAAATAAAATCTGGATGCAGATTTTGGGAAGAGAGGAAGGTATCTCTTAGCCCTCCTCTACCATTCTCCATATGGAGAGTCCCAATCATCTGGAATCACATGGTTCACCATTTGGACACATCATACATGTTCGGACACATAAGACTGATAAGAAAAAATATATATAGTATGATTAGTATAATATATAATATGTGTCCAAATCCGTTTTACCTAGGTCCGATAGATGCCGCAAACAAAGACCATTTATTCATAGACAGAGAGGGTTCGTTAGAGTATGTGAAAGAGAGAATCGGCAGCGAAGGTGAATGTATTGTTATTCTGGGGGAGAATGGCGTTGGCAAAACTAGTTTTTTGAATATCATCAAAGCATGGCTGGAAGAGAAAGCCGAATACACAACTGGACGAAAAATTCTGGATGAGATTAGCAGAGAAAACACCAGACTACTGCCTGTTCCTGATACTACTGCAAAAATTGAGCATCTTCTTGTGGATGACATTGCCTTTCTGGACGATAGTGAAGCAGCAAGAGTATACGAAGCCATAGATAGTTTGTTGACGAAGAATGAGTACACCTCTATTTGCCTTACCGATAGAGCACACAGGGGCGAAAATGTATTAAAACTTCGCAAGGAGGTCAGCACAGGAACATACATAGACCTTGCTGTAAGCCCAAACGAAATGGAGAATTTTCTGCGTCAGCGATTGAAAAATACAGGTTACCATGATAATTTTGAGCATGATGGAGTCTATGTGGCTGCACGCCGTGCTTTCACGAATCTTCGTGAATTTTTCAAATACTGCCGTGAAGCTTACAGATTAGTGGATAAAAATGGGAAGATTGGAAAAGAATTGATGTTCAAGGCAATCTGGACGATTGACAGGGGCTATTTACAGGAAATGGATAAGGTTGCCAGGGGTGTTTTGAGTTGCTTGCATGAACGGGCATCATCAGGTGGAATACCATTAATGCTTCTTTCAAAATATGCAGAAGAAACACTTGGAATTTCTCGCAGTACTCTCTACCATAGGCTGAATATTCTTCAGGATTACAACATGATCGTGGTCACGCAAAAGGGTAGAGAGGCATTTTACAATACAATTTACAACATTATAGAGATGCCGATAGACCCAAAACAGATAATAAATCCCCCATCAATGGAAGAAGCGATTCAAGAAATAGTACCACACGGAAGGAAACGAAGACCATAGCCGGGGTCAAAACTCATTCCCTCCTTTTCCTCTCCACAACCTCTACCTTTATTTCCTCTCCATGCCCATTGTAGGCCTTCCAGCTTCGCATGTTGTAGGGATAAGCCACAATGATGTGAAGCCAGCCGAAACGCTCAAACAGAGAAAGGTCTGCACCAGAGGGGATTGGGTAAGGGCTTGGATGCGAGTGAACTGTGCCAACAATTGAAAAATCCGCTGGCTTCATATGAAGCATGAAAACTGCAGATTCGTTGCTTGAAATTGTTCCAGGCAGAACCACATACTGGTTTATCACACCAGTCCTTCCGAGGCGAAGCAGCGCAGCAAACTCGTTTGGATGGGCATTTCTTGCGTTCTCAAAAATTGCTTCTAGCAACTCCATTGCAATTCCTCTGAACTCCCTCTGCCTTTTCCTTGGCGGTGCAAAAATTGGCATTTTCACTCCCTCCGCATGCACTTGAGCGTTGCACTCACAACACCCACGACAGCACCGAGTGCAGTGCAGGTCTCAAGCCCCACATTCCTGCCAGTTACTTCGAAATGATACTCCGCAATCTCCTCAACCCTCCCTAAACCTCGGTGTCCCAGGCCAAAAACAAGGCATACGGATTTCCCATTGAGCAACGCATTGGCAATGAACGCCGCACTCACTGCCTTTTTTTCATCAGGATTCTGGGTAGTCACCACAACCATCCCAAGCTGCGGGGGAAATCCCTTTTCAGGAAAAGGAAAAAGAGCGAACCTGCCCTCACTGGCAAGTTTCATCAAAGCATCCTTCGTTGAAATTGTTGTTTTATCTGCCAGAAACTCAGAAATTTCCTTCGGAGTTTTTGTTTCCGGGGGCAATGGAAAACCGAAGAGGGCAAGGTTACAATCAAAACCCGTGCAGAGAGCCAGTGCTCTTGTGACTGCTCTCCTGTGCACCTCGTGAAACCTGTTGCCATAGGAATTGTAAAGCCCAATTGTGAGACGCCCCTGCACACCCACGGAAAGGAGCGAACAGAGATAAACATTTTCAGAGCCTTACCTTTCCCAATATCCTCTCACACCTTGAAAGGTAATTTTTTGCCTTCTTCTCACGGAAAATATTTTCCGCCTCTTTCAGAAGTTCAATCCCTCGCTCAAAGCTCGTTTTGCTTTCCACCAGCATTCTTCCATACTCGTAAAGTGACTTTCCCCTCTCTACCTCCATCTCCGCAACCTCGAATATTTTCCCGCTTTTTTCAAAGAGCAGCGCAGCCCTCTCTATGTTTCCACTTACCTCCTCAAAAAGTCCATGGACTCTGTAGGCCCAGCCCACAACATCCCTTGCGTTGATTCTATTTCCAATCTCAAAGGCCATTGCAAGATTTTCCATTACACCTGGCAATTGCCCGGTTCTAGCAAGGGCTTCTGCAATTCCACAGAGATTCCAGGCAAGCCCGTACTTGTTATCAATTTTTCTGCAGAGTTTTAGGCTCTCATTGTAGTTTCTGAGGGCTTCTCCGTACTCTCCGTAATCCAGTGCAATATCTCCCAAACTGCTGTAAACCACAGAGAGCCCCCTTCTATCCCCTGTTCTTCTATCTATCTCCAGCGCTCTGAGGTAACACTCCCTTGCCTTTTCCCTTTCTCCCTGGCTTCTGTAAAACTCCCCAAGATTGTTCGATGTGGCTGAGATTCCACGCAAGTCGTTGATTTCCGTGTAAATTTCAAGTGCTCTCTTCAGATTTTGCTCCGCAGCCTCGATTTTTCCCAGAGAATGGGTGGCAGTGCCTAGACGCATGTAGGCATAGGCTGTGTCAGCTTTAGAGGATGTGTTCTCCAAGATACGCAGGGCTTCTTCATAGTATTTTACAGCTTCACTGTGCTCGGCCATCCTTTCATGGGCAAGCCCCTTAAGACAGAGCAAGCGTCCTTTGAGGCCTGGTTCTGGTTCCAGGGAGATTGCATTTTCCACATCCTCCAAAGCCAGCATATACTCTCCAATTGCGATATGCGCCTCTGCCCTCTTTTTCCATGCCAGAGCCCTTTCCTCCCTGTTCTCGTTCATTTCCAGCAATCTGTCTATAAACTCAATCTCCTCTCCAAACCTTGCATCACTCTCAAGTGCATCTACAAGCAAGCCAAGAATCTCCTTTCTTTTTTCAGGATTCCCACACCTCTCCAGCCCCTTTCTCAGGATTTCCACTGCCTTCTCATTTGCAAAATTTGCAAGTGCATATCTTCCAGCAACTGCAGCATACTCCTCTATTTTCTGAGAGTTTTCTGCAGCAAGATAATGCTCTACCATCTGGAGGATGAACTCATGGTTGCCTGCTAAATACTCGGCCTCGGAAATCTCGGCCATAAACTCATGATATGCCTTCTTCAATTCCTCATCCAGCATAGAATAAATTACATCTCTCAGCATTGGATGTGAAAATCTGTACCGATTTTCCTCCACCCTGGTAACTAATCCAGCAGATTCAAGCGAACTCAATCGCCTCAGAACTGCCAGCTTTGAAATTTCAAGCAATCTTGCCACACTGTTTGGAGAGAACTCATAGCCCTCAACAGCACAGCATTCAAGTAACTCCATATCCTCTCTAGCCAGCCGTTTCACCCTTTCCTCTATTATCTCATAGATCCGCTTTGGCAGATTTTTTTGGTAATCTTTAGCCCTGAGTCCCTCCTCCAGCTTCCTCTCCTCAACCTCGGCAAGCAATTCTATTGCAAAGAGTGGATTTCCCTGGGTCTGGGTAAAAAGCAGCGAGGCAATTTCCTCATCCGGCTCATAGCCCATCAATTTGGTTAAGAAGTTCAAAAACTCATCCTGCATCAAACCCTGGATTCCAATGAACTCCAGATAGCCCTCACGCTCTAAAGGTTCTAGCATTCTCCTCTCAACCTGCACACTGGTTGCATTTTCATTGTAGGTGGATAGCACCAAAATCGGGAGTTCGGGTGAGTTCCTCACGAGAAATTTGAGCACTTCTATGCTTTCCACATCAGCCCAGTGGATATCATCAATGAAAATCAGCACCTTTCTGCCACCCGCCTTTCTTTTAATCCCATAAAGAATGTTCTCGTAAAGATTTAACCTCTGAAATGCTGTTTCTGTGGGTTCACCAGCATACCTTCCATCAGTTAAGAGCACAGAGAAATATTTTGTGAGTGCAGCGGTTTTGGCAATGTTTCCATCCCAGTTCATGAGCATACTTTTATTTTCTGCTTCAATCTTTTTCAGAATTTCACCCATCTCAAAAATCAGATTTTCGTTTTCCCTACCAGTGAGCACAGCAACCAGGTTAAGAAGTTCTCCTGGCACCGTGAGAAGGTTGAAGGCACCGTAGCGCATGCTCTGCACATCCTCTCCAATCTCTGGCGATTTCCGGAAGTAGGAAAGAGATTCCCTCACAAATGCGCCCACTGCGTTAAGCATTCCCACTAGAATGTCTGGGTCTATCCTCTCTTCCCGTTCCATTTTTGATAGCACAAGCCCTGACTTTGTAACCGCAAATACAGCTTCTATCCTCGGGTTTCTGGTGGTTTTTAGCAGGTCTCCAAGCCCCTGGGATTCCAGAGCCTTTTTTATGGAGGAGTAGGGAATGTCCAGTCCTGCAACACACTTAGCCTTCAACACGAAAATATTTTCTGGGATTTGCTTCAAAAATTCCTCCACAATTCTTGTCTTGCCGATGCCCGTATCACCACTCAATACTATAATCTTCCCTCCCCTCTCCCCTATTCCATCCAACTTTTGCCTCAGGATTTCCATGTATTTTTCTCTTCCCACAAATTCACACTCAGTTTGGATTTTCATCCGAACACTCGAAGGGTTTATCGCTCATCCTTTATTTATCAATTTTGGTTCCCACTCCAAAAAATTCCATATCTATGACAGTGCCCTCTGCAGCATTTACAATCATAACACCAGCACTTCCCTCCACATACCAGATGGGAAGATGAAAAACCCCGAGATAGTTCAGAGCAATTGTTTCTGGGTCAGGGCTTTCAACGCGCTTTTCGATCACTATGATGTTATCTATTTTCATCTCCACGGGGCTTATCTCTCTTGTTTCGTTGTGGAGAATCCAGTCAATTGCCAGAGCCTTTGCATCCTCAGCACTCAAACTCACGGTTCTGAGCGTGCCCGGATACTCAGGAATTTCTCTCACCTCTGGAATTTTTTTCCATTTTTTAATCTGGCCGTTCACAGCATCCACAGCCAGATAGCCTCCAACTTTTGTTCTCATCCCGTCCCGCTTTATCTCACAAGTGTAGGTGAAGAGATGGTGGGGAACATACCTGAGTTCGTAGTTGAACCCTGAGACCTTCTCCCCTTCCTTTTCAATTCCGTTCCTATCCAGTTTTAACACAAAAAATCTCTCCTCAGGGGAGTATTTCACATCCAGCTCAGGTAAGCTCTCTGCCTCTTCCCACTTCACCAGAATCTTCGAGAGTTTAACACTCCCCAATTCCCTTTCAAAATTCTCGAGCGGCACGAGGACAATCCCATGCTGTTTCAGAGTTTTGAGAATTTCATCTGAAACAGTCTGGCATTTTGTGAGGTTTATGAAAAGCTTTGTTGTTGCAACGATTTTTCGCATTCTCGGCAATCTTTCCCATACTGCCTCCTCCAGCACCTCGTCAGGAAGTGCATAGGTCACAACGATTTCCTCACCTTTTCCCTCTGCACGGATGACCCTATCTGC
>JAWACX010000032.1:0-12537 GCA_038896575.1 Thermoplasmata archaeon | reverse complement strand
TACCTTGCGAAAAAGGTGGGAGTGGAAAAAGGGATTGAAAGCCTGGAGCCACTACTCCTCCTTGCAATGATTGATTTCACAGACCACATCCTTTCCGCAGTTCCTGCACTCAATCTGAAAGTTTGTGAGAACAACTCCATGCTTTTCAAGAAGTGCATTCAGCGCCTTTATTATTTTCTCTGTCTCAGAGACCTTCATATCCTTAACAACCACATGGGCACTCAACGCCGCCACATCCGAGCATACACTCCAGAGTCTGACATCATGCACCTCAATAACTCCATCCACCTGCTTCATCTCTTCCAGCAGACCTGCGGTGTTGATGTGCTTCGGGGCCTTTTCAAGTAGGATATCTACCGCTTCCAGCACAAGCCTGCCCGCACTGTAAATTATGATTATGCTTATCAATATGCTGAGCAAGGGGTCAATGACCATGATACCAGTGAGAACCATTACAATACCTCCAGAGACCACGGCAAGTGAGGAAAGAAGGTCGCCCAGCACATGCAGATAGGCACCTTTCACATTAAGGTCATGGGAATGCCCCAGGATTCTGAGCACAACTCCATTTGTGCAGAGCCCGGCAAATGCAATCAGCAACATCTCAAATGAGGCAACTGGCTCCACTGCAATTATTCTTTCGTAGCCCTCGTGGAGAATGAAAATGGCAATCACAAGCACTGTAACTCCATTTATCAGAGCTGCAAAGATTTCCACCCGGTGCAATCCATAGGTCCGTCTCAAATCTGGCTTCTTTCTTGCAATTACCAGAGCAGAGAGCGCAACTACCAGTGCCACTACATCCGTGAGCATGTGCACTGCATCGCTCAACAGTGCCATGCTGTTTGTGATAAAACTCCCAGTTAGTTCAACCAGAAAAATTCCGAATGTGAGAAGAATTGCAATCTTAAGTTTATTGAGCCTCTGCATTGCCGAGCAGTTCCTTCACAACCATATCTTCAATTTCCTGCACCAGATGCATTCTGTCCAGAATTGCCTGGCATTCTGCAAGTGTTTTCTGCCTGAACTCGGCATCCTTTATTTCCTTCAGGTTTGCAAGCACATTGTAGTAGGCTCCCCGAATGCCAGCACATGCCATTCTTGCAGCACAACCCGCATCGCTGATTGCGTTTTTGTTACCTATGCTGGCTATTGATTTTGCAAGCTCCAGGACCTCAATACCGAGCTTCATTGTTGTGAGAGGCACAGTTACTGCATTTTTCAATGCTTCTGCATACACCTTCTCCTTCTCCTCAGGTTTTTCCTCAGGCATCTTCAAAGCCTTCATCACCTCATTAAAGGCCTCTGTATCCTTATCCACAAGTTTGACAAACTCTGAACGCAACGCATCCGCCTTTTTCATTATTTCCTCCACATTTTGCTTCACCCCAGCATACTTTTTCTTTTTCACTGTGAGCCTTGCCACCATGCCAACAAGGGCTGCACCCATTGCACAGGCAAATGCGGAAGCACTGCCTCCACCCGGTGCAGGACTTTCTGAGCCCAGCTCATTGATGAAACTGCTGCACCTCATCTCCATCAATTTCTCTTCCTTCAGCCCGAAAATTCTGTTCTCCAGAATCTGGGTTCTCTTGAAATCTGTGAGTCTGAGATAATACTCAGCACAATCAATGAGAGCATCCATTGGCACAAGCCCGATGATTTCGCTTCCCCTTATGCTAGTGCCATACCTTTCTGCCTCACTCTTTATCGTCTCAAAAACCCTGAAGATAGGAGTGCCCTGGTAATTCGTGAGGTTCATAGAAACCTGGACATACCCCTTTTCCTTTATGTCAAAACCCATTGCTTTTACATATCTGTAACCACCATTCTTGAACCTTATTCCCTTCGCAATCTTCTTTGCAATTTCAACATCTGTAGTGTTTAAATTCACATTGAAGGCAATCAGTGGCACTCTCGCACCAACAACGGTTGCACCTGCTGTCGGATGAAGTTCTGGTCTTCCAAAATCAGGTGCCCTTTCCGGGTTCTTCTTTATCTCCTCTTTCAATCCCTCAAACTCGCCTTTCCTTATAACTGCCAAATCCTTTCTCTCAGGCTTTTTAGCTGCTTCCTCGTAGAGATAAACAGGAATCTGGAGTTCCTCAGCAATTCTTTTGCCGAGTTTTTCTGCCAGAGCCACACATTCCTCCATTGTGACGCCCATGATTGGAACGAATGGAATCACATCTGTGGCTCCAATTCTGGGATGCTCTCCCTTGTGCTGGTTCAGGTCTATCAGTTCCGCTGCTTTTTTGGTGAGCCGAAATGCTGCTTCTGCACATGCTTCTGGCTCACCTATAAATGTGATTACAGTTCTGTTGTGGTCTTTATCTGACTCAACATCCAGCAGCTGCACATTCTGTGTTTTCCGAACTTCCTCAACAATTGCTTCAATCACTTCTGTTCTTCGCCCCTCGCTTATGTTGGGAACGCATTCCACAATTTTCATGTTTTAAGGAAATCCGAGGGAATATTTAAATGTGGGTGATGGAATGAGTTCAATATATTCCTGCAATCATTGCACCTTTCAGCACAGAATTCCTCTTTATTATCACATTCTCTCCAATAATAGAATCCTCCACCACAGCATTTTCCTCAACAACGCATTTATCAGAGATAATAGAGTTCTTGATCTGGCATCCTCTCCCTATTCGCACTCCATGGAGCAGCAGGGTTCCCTCAAGGCTGCAATTTTCCTCCAGATGCACCGCATCATAAATACAGGAATTTCTCACCGAGCACCCGTTCATGATTTTGGTGCCGGCATCAACATAGACCAACCCATTCAAACTCACATCCTTTCCAATCTGGGCGGTTTCAGCAACAAACTTTCCCCCGAACCTCTTCTCAGTCATCACAAGATTTGCTTTGAGCAGGTCAAGGGGTCTTCCAACATCCAGCCATGTACCTGAAATCACTTTTCCATACAGCCTGTAACCATTTTCAAGCAGAAGTGGAAACAAATTTTTTGAAAAATCAAACGGCTCACTCTCTGGAACATATTTTAGCACATCCTTTTTCAGCACATAAATTCCCGCATTTATCAGATTTGAAAACACCTGTTCTGGCTTTGGCTTTTCCAAAAAACGAACAATTCTCCCTTCCTCATTCAACCCCACTATTCCAAACTCTGTGGGATTCTCTACCTTTGTGAGCGCCATTGTAACATCTGCCTCCTTTTCCTGGTGGTAAGCATAAATCTCTGAAAGATTCACATCAGCCAGAACATCTCCGCTCGCAACAATCACCGTGTCCTCAAGATAGGGCTCCACTTTTTTTACAGCCCCTGCAGTTCCAGCAGGCACATCCTCAAATGAATAGAGAATGCTCGCGTTGTGTTTTGCACCTGAGCCAATTGTCTTTATCAGCTTGTCTGAGAGATATCCAGTTGTTATAATTATCTCTCTGAAACCTGCTGTGACAAGGGAGTTGAGCACATAGTCCACACACAATTTTCCAGCTACAGGCATCAACGGTTTAGGGCGTTTTTCAGTGAGTGGCCGGAGCCTTGTGCCTTCTCCACCTGCAAGAATTACTGCCTTCACAGAAATCCCTCATGCAGGGCCCATATTTATCCTGCCTTTCTTCAGCAATTCCTCAACACTCTTCTCAGCAAATTCATCGTAAACTTTCTCATCCATGAGAAGCCTCTTCACCTGTTCATTATGCTCCTCAATCACCCTCTCTGCCTCCTTTTCCTCCATCCTCAACTCCCTTCTCGTTGTAATTATCTTCTCCCGCATCTCTTTAGCCTTCAAATGGCATTCCGTGGCCCTGTTTTTCAGTTCCATGAATTCCTCATGCTTCTTGTTTGCTTCAGCAATCACATGAGAAACCTCGTCAACAAGGCTCTTTATTTTTTCATTGTATTCTTTTACCTGGGTGCTCAAGTTCACAACCACCACATGCTCCTTGTTTGCTTCCTCAAACAGGGCTTTTATCGTTTCATCCAGGCTCTTCACATCACCAATCAATCTTTCCTGTTCTGCCAGCAACTCCCTTAACCTGGTAAGTTCCATCGTCTTTGCCTTTATCTGAGCAATTATTTCCCTTTCCTCCTCAAGCGTGAGTTGCGTTGTCTGCTGCTTTCTGTCAAGCGCAGCAATTTCTTCCTCCAGTTTCTTCACTTCCTCTCCAAGGCTCGGCCGTATTCTGTCCTTTTTTTCCCTCTTCATTGCCACAAGTTCCTTTGCCTTTGCATTCAACTCATCCCTTCTCTTTTTGTGAATTGCCAACTTCTCTGCAACCTCTCTCTTCTCCTTCCTGAGAGTCTCAATCTGCTGCATGATTTCTTTTTTCTTCTGGTTCAGCGCATCCCTCTCTGCCTTCACCCTTTCTGCCTCTGCATTCAAGGCATCCCTCTTTTCAATCAAACCCTGGTATTTTTTCTCTGCAGCATACATTTCCTTTTTTGCATTCGCTCTTCTCTTTTCTTCCTCGCTCAGGAACTCTTCTACCATTTCCTCGCCTCACTAATCTGCTTGACAATAAGGTAGGAGATAAGTGCAGCTGTGAAGCCTGCATCAATGTTCACCACACAAACAGGGCTGCAGGATTGAAGCATCGTAGAAAGTGCAGCCTCTCCACTTCCTCCATGTCCATAGCCAAGTGATACAGGTACCCCGATGACTACCTTGTTCACAAGGGATGCCACAAGTGTTGGCAATGTTCCTTCTCTCCCGGCAACCACAATATAACAGTCAACATCCTTCATTTCCTGAAGAACCTGCACAATCCTGTGGGGCCCGGCGACCCCTGCATCATAGGCAATTTTTGTCCTGCAACCTAAAATTTCAAGGATAGCCCTTGCCTCCTCAGCCACACGAAGGTCTCCTGTTCCTCCAGTTATTATTCCCACTAGACCTTCAATTTGATTTTCAGGCTGGATTTTTCCAGCATAAAAGACCCTGCCCTTTTCGTAATAGACTCCTCCTGTCTCCCTCCCCAGTTTTTCCGCAAATTTCTGTGAGCATCTTGAAACAATTGCATAGCCCAGTACTTCCAGATTCTTTTTCACAATTTCCAAGAGCGTCTCCTCCTCCTTTGTGTCTCCAAGGATTACCTCAGGAATTCCAGTTCTCTCTCGCCTGAACAAATCGTAGTTGACATACTCCCCGATAGCCAGCACCTTCTCGGTAAGCAGCTTTTCCGCATCCTCAATGGAAATTTTCCCGTTTTTCAGGTCTTCAAGAATTTTTCGCATATGCTGAGAAGGGGATAATACAGTGTCCTTAAAAACTTTCTCATCCCTTTGTTGATACCTGAGATGTGGTGCGCTAAAATTTGTCTGACTTGATTTGAAAGTTATTCTATAGGAGAATCCCGCCTGTCCGATGTTTTGATTGTGTCATTTGCGAATACCATACCGCAGGCCAAAATTTTATATGCACAGGACCTTTAGGGGGTATAGATGGAGATTGCGTACTTTGTGTATGGCACAATATTTCTTCTCACTGCAATAGCAACAATCTATGTGGCACATAGGGGATACTGGTCAGACCCAAAGGGCAGAAAGAACAAGCTCTTCTTGTTTATGGCAATTTCAATGATAATCTGGCTCCTCGGAGAAACAGGTTTCTGGTTTTCTGAAAAAATGGAAATGGTACTGGCGTTCTACCACTTTAAATACCTGGGAATTATATTCATCGCACCAGCCTTCTTCTTTGTTGCAAACGCAGTACCGATATGGCGAAATATTCTTAACAAGCGCTGGGTGTACTGGCTCCTGCTTCTTCCCCCGATTATCTTCGTAATTCTCTGTCTCACAAACCCTTTCACGAACCTCTTTTTCTCAAACTATTTTGAAGAACCCATGGCAAAAGGAAAATACGGTGGGAAATGGAGCACTATTTGGTGGTTCTACGCTATTTTTGAGTACTCCCTTATTCTTTGCGCAATCCTTCTCCTCTTGCTTTCAAAAAAGCAGGCAAGAACAAAGATTGAAAAGGACCAGGCAAGAATTCTTGTGTTAGCAGCACTTCTCCCTTTACTCACAAACATGGGAAATGTTGGGATTTCTGTCCTCTTGGATATCTCTCTTGTTCCAGACCCAACACCATTTGCAATGGCAGTTTCTACAATTTTACTTGGCTATGCAATCAGCAAATACAAACTTCTTTCAATCACACCCGAAACTGAGAGAAGGACAGAAGAGAGAGTGCTTCCATTTGTCGTGGAACATGGTTACAACTATGTGATTGTGGATAACCATACAAACGCACCATACTTTCTTCTCCGAACGCTCTCAACAGAGAAACCAGGGTTATGCATCACTGGCAGACCTCCACTGGCTGTAAGGAGTGCGTTTAAAATAGAGAGATTACCAATAATCTGGATAACGGAAGTGGAAACTCCAGAGCAATCTGTAAGGCCTGAAAGGCTTGATTTTGAACTTGCCCAGAGCATCATAAACTTCATGCGTGAGAACCCTGGCTCCACGGTATTGCTGGATGACATTGAGTATCTTTCCACAAAATGCGGGTTTGATGCTGTCACAAATTTCCTTAAGGACATTGTTGATGTAGCCTCAACCACAAATTCTACCTTCATTGTCCAGGTGCGTCCTGCCTTTTTTGAGGATGAGAAGGTGAGAATTCTTACGGCAATGTTTGACAAGGAACTCAAGCTACCAGAGATTGCTGGTGAAAAGGTGATGGCCAGAACTTTCCTGTATTACAGGAAGGAGGACTCGCTGGAGAAAATAGCGTCCAGAATTCCACCCGGGGAAAAGGTGCTTGTGATAACAAGAACACATCCAAGAAAAGTTGAGAAATATTTCGGGAAGGCCGACTATTTCTGGATTACCGACCTGGAGCTGAAGGATGTGAAGACAATAAGGCCGGAGGAGGTAGATACTACATTTATCCTTGCGATAAAGGAGGGAATAAATGCAGGAGTAAAGCACATTGTGATTGATGGATGTGATGTGGTAAAGATGCGGGTTGACTTCACAAAATACCTTGGATTTATCAAGGACCTGACAGACCTTGCACACAAGCACAATGTCAACCTTTACTGCGTTGCTGAGAGAAGTGATGAGAAGGAGAATGTTGTTGTGAGCACCAGGTTTGATGTCACAGTTTAGGCAATGAGGTAGAACCTGAAAATCATATATCCTTCTTCTCCTTTCTCCATAAGATGCCAAAAAGAATCTGCATCCTGCACGATTTCTTTTTCAGTGCTGGTGGTGGAGAAAAACTCGTTCTCACCCTGGCCAGAGCATTCGGTGCAGAGATCTACACGACGCATGTGGAAAATAGTGTGTTGAAAAACCTGGGTTTTGGAGATGTGCATGTGCATTCCATAGGTGATCTACCCTCAAACCAGTTTCTGGCTGCAGAAGTTGCCACATTCTGGTACTCAACACTCAAACTTAAGAAGAAGTATGATGTTTACATACTCTCGGGTAACTGGGCCCACTGTGCAGCTCTCCACCACCACCCGAACATCTTTTATTGCCATACGCCCGTGCGCTATTTCTATGATTCCCGTGAAAGATTTCTCAAAAACTTTAATCCTTTTTTCAGAAGTTTCCTGAGAACCGCAATCCATGTACAGAGCATGTATGATAGATACACCGTGAAACATGCAGACCTGATTGTGGCCAACAGCAGAAATGTGCAGCAACGAATAAAGAAGTACTATGGCCGGGATGCCATTGTCGTGCATCAGCCAGTTGTCACAAGAAAGTACAGATTTGAGAAGATTGGAAATTACTGGCTTTCAGTAAACCGAATAACACCAGATAAACGGATAGAACTCCAGTGCGAAATATTCAGAAGGTTGAAGGATGAGAAACTAATTGTGGTTGGGAGAGTGGAGAGACAGGCAAGAGAATACTTTGCCTCCCTCAACCCACCTGAGAATGTGAAGTTTCTGGGAGAATGCTCTGAGGAAGAACTTATAAATCTTTATGCGAACTGCAGGGGTCTGATCACCACAGCCATTGACGAGGACTTTGGAATCACACCGCTTGAAGCCATGGCCTCTGGTAAGGTGGTTCTGGCAGTAAATGAGGGAGGTTACAGGGAAACAGTGATTGATGGTATAACAGGATGGCTCCTGCCACCGGACCCAGATGCTTTTGTTCAGAAAATCAAGGAAGTTGAGGAAAAAAGGCTACTTGAAATGCGGGAGCAGTGCATTGCACAGGCTAAAAAATATGATGTCCAGGTTTTCATAGAGGAAATGAAGGAGCTGATTGAAAAACTTTAACACTTCATGATGCTTTTTTCATCTGTAAAAACCAGATTCCATCTCCCGTATCTTGAATTGTAATTAAACTGGCCAAAAATCAACACATAACTGCCCTTCTCAAGCGGCATCCCGTTACAATCAGTCTGGATGCACACATTGTAGGCAATGCAGGAAAGGGTATAATTGCCATCTGTGATTTCTATCTGGGTTCCCACCAACCTCCCATCTGTAGAGTTTTTGAGCGTGGCTATTGATGAGATTCTGCCAGATGTGTTGAGATACAGCCCCTTGAATCTTTCAGGGTTTTCCAGGAGTTCCTCTATTGGGATATATAAGCTGCCGGGTGTCTCCAGAACTTCAATGGAATTTGCCTCGCTCAGGTATATCTCAATTTCACCACCATACTCCTTCACCACACCAGTGAGCCTGAGTTTTGCACCCGGGAGAGGGTTGAGGCGCTTAAAATCCGCAAAGGCATTGTTCACCGCATAGAAACCAATTCTGGAATTTCCCCCACTGTCTTGAACCGCTCCTTTCACATAGTTCTCCTCAAACCTGCACTTTCCCAGCATTCCTTCTGTGGTAATTCTCTTTCCAATATGCTCCAGTGAGATTTCTGAGAGTGGTACAAACTCCGGCTTTAACTGAACACTGTAGAGAAAAAGAAGAAATGTGGCAATAACTGCAACCGCGGTAAGGAGTACAACTGGCAAAACCCGTTTTTTCTCCATTACACATCTCCCTCAAACATAAGCTCTGGATGTTTCTCCTCACCTATGTGGAACGCAATTCTCGCAGTTATGTAGGAGACGAGAAGCACAGGGAGCATGAATACAAGGTAAAGGATGAGGGAAACTGCACCTGCAGTCAGCACAGAGCTGAAATCTACTGGTGGAGAGAATACCAGGGGATAGAGATAGACAAAGAGCGTGAGAAGAAGGGTTGAGGCAAGGCAGCCAAGATAGAATTCTGCCCTGTATCGGTAGCCAAGCCTGAAAAATACGAGGGTCACAACAAAAGCTGATAAGAGCACAGCTAGGGGAAGGGAGAAAAGAGCAAGAGGGAGAAAGAGGATTGTGACAAGGCTTGCCTGTCCCACAATCATCTTGCCTCTCACCTTTATCCAGTCAATTTTCATAAGAAAGCCAAAAACCCTTGCAAATTTTTCTTTCACTCCAAGTTTAAATTCCCTGAAGAGCAAGCTCGGAACTTTTTTTATCTGGAATCTTCCTTTCAGGTACACGCTCCACAACAGGATTTCATCCACAAGGAGGGAGAGCAGAATCATTACCGCAACGATGAGCACCGCAAAAACCAAACTTGAAACAAGGTCGAACACAATTATTGCAAGGTAAGGATTGTAGTTGAGCATTGCAGTGATGAAATCCTCAGGCAAAACAACCCAGAATGGTGAAGAGTATGCCACAATTTTCCCGTTGTAGATTCCCGGCCTGGTCGTGGAGTAAGCGAAGAAATTTGCAGAGATTGAGTCCTGCTTTCCCCCGTCAATCACTTTCACATTCTGACCCACCGCGGCCACATCCTTGATTTCCCCTTCAACAAACACCACACATTTCAGGGGCAAAAACCCATCGTTTGTAATTGATACCTCTCTTGTTGCGGTTCCGTTCTCCCAGAATGTGACTTCCAGATTTGCAGGCTCTGGCTTCTCTTTTACCCCCACAGAAACTGTTATCACTGAGTTAGCAAAGAGAATTGTAGAAAGCATTATGCAAAGGAAGGCAACAAAGGTGTAGAGGAATACCCTCTTTACCCTCACCTTCTCGGGTCCCAGAATAAGGTTGAGTTTCCTGTATTTCTTACTTCCTTCATCCTCCCAGATGAAGAGGAGAAGAATGAAAGCAATAGCAGGAATCAGGAGTGGAGTGACCACGAAAGGTGTGCCAGCACTTGTTATACTCCTTGAGATAGAGTTCGCAAGTTCTCCCAGTGCAATTGAAAGATAGCCCACATAGGGAATTTTCAGGGGCAGGCTCCCGATTCCCACAGCCTTGCCAAGAAAATGGTTTTCCCTGATGTAGGGTTCCACGATATGCGGTCCAGATTGGTCTGGATATTCATTTGCATCCCCTTTTGTGGTGAGAAGAATCTCTCCGTTTTCCTCCCTCACCTCAATTACTCTATGCAGCACATACTTGTCCCTCTCAATGTAGCTTTTGTAAACAATTATGTCTCCTGGCCTGACATCTGAGATTTTACATGGATGCCAGAAAATTACATCACCCACCGAGAGTGTTGGTTCCATGCTCCTGCTTGTAACAACACTTACAGGCATTGGTCTAACCTCTGACAGGGAGAGAAATCTGGCTATTAGGACTAGGACGATAATTATGAAGACCACATCCGAAACATGCTTCTTCAACCGGAAACGCATTACGGTAAGGAATTCAATTCGGATATTTTAATTTATTTCTCAGTGTTTCGGAGTGTGTCCTCAACCCACTTCCCAAACCCTTAACTCCGCCTCCTTTAATAACCATGTTCAACCGATATGGCACAGGAGCATTCATCTTCTTCAGCATCTATCTGTTTTTTTCGTTATCTCTGTGAGTTTCCAGATATTTCCTGTCTGAACTGCCCTCAGTTTGCCCATTTCAGCCAGTATCTCATTTCTGTTGCCAGCAGTAAAATAGTTATTAATTCGGGCGGAGTCTGGGTAGCAGGTAGCTCCCACCTACTTCCAGGGGTTCCGCAAATTTCTGCGTTTGTGTCAGCGCTACACATCAATGTCAGGTAAGTTATATATAGAAGCCATTATTTACAGTCATAATAAGGAACAAAAGGAGGCAGAAAAATGAACAAAAAAGTAGTGCTGGCGGTGGTGATAGTGCTGCTGCTTGTAATTGCCGGTGTGAGCGTGGTTCTGTTTTACCCGAGGGAAGCGGGGAAAAAAGAGGAGAATGAAGGGGAAGGAGGTGTGGTAATAGCCGAGAATGTGAGACAGCCAGAATATCATCCAAATCTGGATAAAGTGATTGTGAACAATGATTCGGTTGTTTACACCTACACTTCAGACCCGGGAACTTTGAACTATACAAAGGGTGATATTATAGTTGGGACAACAGGATTTGGTTATTTAAGGAAAGTGAAAGATGTTATAAAAGAAGGCAACAAAGTAACAGTGATAACAGAACAAGCATCATTGTCTGATGCAATTAAAGAGGGTAAATTCAACCTCACCACACGATTAACACCTGAGATGGCAAATAACACCACGAGAGCCACAATAGGTGCAGATTTTGTAGTTCCTCTTGAGCATACAATTTATTCCAATGACAGCTGTGAAGTAAAGGTGAGTGGTGAGGCAAGGTTTGGTATTTCCATTACTTTTGAAATAGAGATTCATGACTGGAAGCTTCAATATTTCTATTTTGGAACCGAAATTACGAAAAGTGTTTCTCTTTCTCTTACAGCCACTGGTAAAATCACTCTCTCAAAAGAATATACTTTGTTTACACGCTCCTTCAATCCAATTATAATCTGGATTGGATTCTTGCCAGTGGTAATTGTGCCTGTGCTTAATGTATCTGTGGGTGCAGAGTTGAATTTAGAGGCAGGTTTTACCACAGGTATTGAGATAACCTCTACAACCACGGAGGGTGTTATGTATGAAGGAGGGCAATGGACACCGATTAAGGAAATCACAAGAGAGATTACCTATACTCCACCAACCCTTTCGCTATCATTGGATGCAATGGGTTATGTGTGCGTGCCAAAGCTGAGCTTGCTGATTTATGGAGTAACAGGACCATATGGAATACTTCAACCCTATCTCAGGTTACATGCCTCACCATCCGAAACGCCCTGGTGGGTACTTTATGGCGGATTCAAAGGAATTATCGGTGTTGAAATTAAAATATTTGACAATACATTGGCTGATGTAAGGTTTGAGTTACTTAATCTTGAATGGAAGCTTGCGAATGCAAGTGTCGGAAATCCACCATCAGCACCCAGGAATCTGCAGGCAGTTGCAGGGAATCAGTCCGTGACATTATCCTGGCAACCGCCAGATAATGATGGCGGTTCAGCAATCACAAACTACAAAGTTTATAGAGGCACCACATCTGGCAACCTTGCATTTCTCAAGGATGTTGGCAATGTTCTCACCTATACAGATACAGGGCTGACAAACGGGCAGACCTACTACTATCAGGTGAGTGCGGTAAACAGTGTAGGCGAAGGCCCACGCTCAAATGAGGTCTCTGCTACACCATCTTCCTCTGGTGCCAATCCACCATCCGCACCCAGGAATCTGCAGGCAGTTGCAGGGAATCAGTCCGTGACATTATCCTGGCAACCGCCAGATAATGATGGCGG
>JAWACX010000031.1:0-12569 GCA_038896575.1 Thermoplasmata archaeon | reverse complement strand
AGTTCTACACCTCTGTGCTTGTAGGCACAACGATTGAAAAACTCGAACAACTTTATGGAAAGAAGGTAAATCTGCTGAGTAGAGAGGAGATAGAGGAGGGTTTTGAAAGTTTGCTTACACTGGCTAGGGAAAAGAATGTGGTATTGCTCTGTGCTGGCGATTCAATGATTGCAACAACACATGCCTTCCTGCGAGCTGAGGCAATGAGGCGGGGCATAAAAACCTGGATTGTGCACGGAGCCTCAATATACACTGCTGCACCTGCACTCCTGGGGCTTCACATCTACAAGTTTGGAAGATGCGTGAGCCTTCCCAGGCCCGAGGAAGGATTTTTCCCTGTGTCGCCCTATTATGCAATTCTCAAGAATCGTGAAATGGGCCTCCACACCCTCATTTTGCTTGACATCAAGGCGGAGCATGGATATTTTATGTCAGCAAATGAAGGCCTATCCATCTTGCTTGAAATGGAAGCGAGGGAAAAGAAAGGGCTGGTGAGACCAGAAACTGAACTCTGCGTTGTCGCAAGAGCAGGAAGCCCGGATTGTGTTGCTGCCTATGGCTGCATCCGAAAACTTTTAGATATGGACTTCGGAAAACCACCCCATGTCCTTGTGTTCCCTGGAGAACTGCATTTCAGCGAGGAGGAAAGCCTGGAACTGATTAAAGTGAGATAAGGTAGGTAATTAATCCAGAACATTGTGTGAGGACACAAATATCGCTTTTTAAGCACACCACATAAAATTATCCTATTTTCAGAGCCTCCGGTTTCTTCTCTTCCATTTTATCTCCTTTAGGGATTTCCCATAAGTGTATATTTAGGTAGTTGTGGCCTTCTGGAGTTTATCAGCTCTCCGTGTATAGTCCTCTGCCTCTGCCTTCCACCGCTTGCTCTCTTCTATCAGCATTGCACTTTTTTCCTTATACATCGCTGCCTTCTCTGCATATCTTGCAGCCTTTTCCTCAATACTCTTCACCTTCGCATGGATTCTCGCAATTTTCTCCTTTTCCTTGGTTATCTTTAACCTGAGTTTGCTCGTTCTCACAGGGTCCGCACTCCCAAGCTGGGATTCGTATTCCGAGATTTTCATCTCATGTTTTCTGGTTTTTTCGCCCACCCTCTTTGCCTTCTCCCGCAAAATTACAGATTTTGTCATGCATTTTGTGGCTTTAGTTTCATATTTTGTTGCCTTTTTATAGAGCTTGCCTGCCTTTTTCTCATATTTTGCTGCAAGCGTTCTGAGTTTGATTATGTCAGTATATTCCTGCTGAAAAACCCGTTTTTCCCTGGCTTCTATGATTTCATTCTTTTCCGCCATGATTATCGGAGAATGTATAGGAAGGAAAAATATAAATATTCCCATGCTTATATCTATATTGGCAGGCAAATAGAAAAAACAAGTGCATCCCATCCCTTCTGGCTCTGCCTGCCAACCTTTTCTTTCTTTGTCTTTGTCTCTGGTTTACTCTATTCTCTTTATCCTTCTCTCGTCTATGTATCTCCAAATCAGGAGGACCCCAGCTATTCCCAGGATGCCAGAAAGGAAGAAGGGCAGGCCTTTTGCAAAGAACTGGACTCCTAGGATGGAGTATGTGGAATTCTCAACTGCATCATAGAGCAAGCCACCGATGATGGGTCCTGCAATCGCACCGACATTGTTGAAGCTCTGCATTACCCCCACAAGCTTCCCTCTAACAGCCTGGGGGATAACATCGGCTTGCAAGCTTCGCATGGGAGCATCAGCACATTGCATTCCAATGCTTCTCACGGTCATCACTGTGGCCATAGCAAGGGGATTGGGAGCAACTGGCATCAGAAGATTCATTCCAGAACGGAGGAATCCGGTGCCCACTATTATCCTTTTCCTTCCTCCCCTGTCTGCAAGCATTGCTGCAGGGTAAGCAAAAGCAATCCCGCCACCCATCCCCACTGTGAGGATTATTGAGATAAAGAAGGCAGAGAGGCCGAAAACATCGTTGGCATAGAGCACAAACACAGCACTTCCCAGTCCCATGCACAGGCCCAGAAGGAATGAGTTTATGTAAAGTACATGCAGCGCTCTCCTGTTCTCCTCTGGAATCTCTACATTGTTTCCATTCCCGTTTCTTTTGTTCTCCCTGGCAAGCACATCCTCCGTTCCAAAAGCAACAAAACCGACACACACAAAGGAGAGGATTGCGGTGAAATAGAATGGGATTTTATAACTTTCAAAAATGTCCATATTGTAGAAAGAAACTCCTATCTGGGCAAGGGTGCCACCAAGCACTGGCCCACCTATCCAGCCGATGTTTGAGGAAATAATGAAGATGCTGATTGCCCTTGCGCGCTTCTCGGGTTTTACAGAATCTATTATCAGGGCCTCACTCACAGGCCAAACAGCACCTGAAGCAACACCCTGGATTGCGCGGATGAGTGCAAGTCCGAGCCATGTGTCTGGAATCACATAAAGAATGGAGAGAAAGCCATAGAGGAAGGTGCCAAAAAGAATAATTCTTTTCCTTCCCATCATGTCAGAGAGCTTGCCTGCGTAAGGACCCACTAAAGCACGGGTGAGCATGAACGAGGATGTGAGAATTCCAACGCCAAGCCCATCAGCACCGAGATGCTTGGCATACAATGGCAATATCGGGAGGAAGAGCCCGAAAGCCAAGCTGATGACTCCTCCAACCACTGCAAGAATGTAGAGATTCCTCTTGCCTATTCTTTCAAGCTCTTGCTTTGGAGACATTTGCATTGCTATGCAAATGTTGGAAGTATATAAGGCAATTGATTGGGGAAATTTTACCTTCTATTTTCCAGAGCATTCACCTCAAAAACATTCTATCCAAATCCTTCCTCGTGTATCTCAGCACAGTTGGCCTTCCATGCGGACAGTTTTCCGGGAGTGCGCACAGATACAGCTGTTTGAGAATTTCATACATTTTTTCAAAGCTGAGTGTCTCTCCTGCCTTAACCGCGGACTTGCAGGCAATGGTTTTGAGCACTGCCTCGATTCGCTCCTCAGCATCCCTGAATTTTCCCTCACTCAAATCTGCCAGGATTTCCCTGATGCTTTCCTTTGATGCAATTGCTGGGCCTACTGCAGGCACACTTCTGATTGTGAATGTTCTCGCTCCAAAATCCTCAATCTCAAATCCAAGTGTTGTAAGAATCTCTCTGAACTCCAACAATGTCCTGGCCTCCTTTGGTGAGAGCTCCACAACAATTGGGGTTAGCAAAGATTGTTTCATAACTTTCTCAAAATTTCTGAGCTTTTCATAGGCAATCCGTTCACAGGCAGCATGCTGGTCAATCACAACAAGTTCCTCGTCAACCTCTGCAACAATATAGGAGTTAAGAACCTGTCCCAGCACCCGTATTTTTTTCTGTGGCTCTTCACTCAAAGGCTCTACATGATGCCTGGTTGCATACTCCACAATTGCCTCCTTTGCAACGAGCGGTTTCTCTATTTCCAGGGGCAATTTTGCCTCGCTGTCAATCCCATGGACTTCCCGCATCAATTCATGATATTCTCTCGCTCTTTGCAGCGCAGATTTTATCCCTGCCACCACTGTTTCAATAACCAATTTTTCATTGAGAAATCGCACCTCTGTTTTTGCTGGGTGCACATTTACATCAACCTCGTTGTACGGCACCTGGATAAAAATCAGGGCTACAGGATACTTGCCCTTCATCAGATGCTCGGCATAGGCATCTCGCACAGCGTTCACAAGGTTTTTTGAGTAAAACCAGCGCTTGTTCACATAAAGATAGATGTAATCTGAGGTGCTTTTCTGAACATCTGGTTTTGAGACAAAGCCCCTCACTTCCACGGAACCCCTTGCTGCATGCACAGGCATCAAAGCTTTGGCATTCTCAAGCCCGATAACAGGCACAAGACCCGCACGCTCATCACTTTCTGGCCTCTTGTTAAACACATACCCTTTCTCTGTGGTGAAATTGAAGGAGATTTCCGGGTAGGCAATTGCATAGCGAAGAAGCACATCCATTATTCTCAGCAGTTCAACACGCTCGCTCTTCAGATGCTTTAACCTCGCCGGCACATTGTAGAAGAGGTCCGAAACAATTACTGTGGTTCCCCTGTTCATTCCCACAATTCTCTCTCCCTTTATCTCCAAATTTTCAATCTGAAGCTCTATTCCGCTCTCTGATGCTTCATCCCTTGTCTGGATTGTCAATTTAGAGACAGCGGCAATGCTTGCAAGCGCCTCTCCCCTGAATCCCAGGGTTCTTATCCTAAAAAGGTCATCAGGCGAGGAAATCTTGCTCGTGGTATGTCTCTGCCAGGCAATTCTTGCATCCTCCGGGCTCATTCCGCATCCGTTGTCCATAACCTTTATCCTCTTCTTTCCCCCTGCCTCAATCTCAATCCGAATTTCTGTAGCACCTGCATCTATTGCGTTCTCAACCAGTTCCTTAACTACAGAGGCAGGATTCTCCACAACCTCACCAGCGGCAATTTTGCCTATGAGCTCTTCGCTCAGCACCCTGATTTTCTGCACATGCAGGGAATGGAATCAGGGTATTAAATTGTTCGCATCATCTCATCTGAACCTTCTCAGCGAGAGGGAGAGGAGTAAAACACTCACAGAGCTGAACGCCATTGCAAGGGCTGCAAACTCCGGCTTCATTGTAATTCCAAGCGGATGCAGGGCACCTGCTGCAACAGGAATAAGAGCGAAGTTGTATGCGAACGCCCAGAAAATGTTCTGTCTTATCCTTGACATCACTGCTCTGCTCAACCTCAGGGCTCTGTGCACATCTCCAATTCTGTTGCTTACAAGGACAATGTCACCGCTTTCAATTGCAACATCACTTGCCTGGCCCATTGCAATTCCCACATGGGCTGATGCAAGGGCAGGAGCATCATTTACCCCATCACCTACAAAGCAGACAATCTCTCCCTTTCTTGCAAGGGCTCTCACAATCATCGCCTTCTTATCAGGCAACACATTCGCAAAAACTCTGTCTATGCCAAGCATTTTGGCAACAGTCCCTGCACTTTTCTCGCTGTCTCCAGTAATCATAACTCTCTTGAGCCCTTCCCTCTTTAATCTCTCCAGAGTCTCTCTTGCATCCTCTCTCACTTCATCTCCAATTATGAAAAGGCCTGCAAATTTTCTATCAATCGCAAGAAACACAATGCTCCTCCCGCCTTCCCTGGCTTGCTCAATTTTTTCCTTGAATCCCTCCTCAATTTCAATTCCGCAACTCTCAAGCATCTCCTCGCTGCCAGCAACAACTTCCCTCCCTTCTACAATTCCCCGCACCCCTCTCCCCTCAACCTCTTCAAAGTTTTCCACATCAAGCAACTTCCCTCCCTTTCCAAACTCCACAACTGCCTCTGCCAGAGGATGCACGCTTCTGGTTTCCACGGCAACAGCAAACATGATTGCCGATTTCTCCTCAAATTCAGGGGAGCAGTGGAATTCCAGCACTCTTGTTTTTCCTGAGGTCAATGTTCCAGTCTTGTCAAAAACCACTGTGGTCACATTCTCTGCAACCTCCAGCACCTCAGCATTTCTTATGAAAATTCCAAGTTCTGCACCTCTTCCCACACCTACAGTAACTGCAGCAGGTGTTGCAAGTCCCAGAGCGCAGGGACAGGCAACCGCAACCACTGCTATGAAAACCGAGAGAGCGAACAGGAAACTCTCATGGATTACAAAGTACCAGAAAAGGGAGGAAGCAATGGCCATGCAAAGCACAGCGGGAATGAAATACCTAACGACCCTGTCTGCAATCCTCTGGATTCTCGGTCGTGAGTTCATCGCCTCAGTTACCAGCCGAATTATATTGCCGAGCACTGTATCTGAACCCACTCTCTCAACTTTCACTTTAACCGTGCCTTTCCTTGCAATTGTGCCTCCCACAACCTTCTCTCCTTGCTTTTTCAATTTCGGCATTGGTTCTCCAGTAAGCATGGACTCATCAACATAGCTCCAGCCCTCAACCACTGTTCCATCCGCAGGGACCCTCTCTCCCGCCCTCACAACTACAATATCTCCAGGCTTCAGTGCTTCAACACTCACCTCCTTCTCTGTTCCTCTGCAGAGCACCCTCGCCTTTTTTGGTTGAAGAGCAAGCAATCGCTTTATACTCCTTGCAGTCCCTGCCTTTGCCTTCTGCTCCAGTGTCCTTCCCAGCATCAGAAAAGCTGCCAGCAGCAAAGCAGCATCGAAAAGCATGAAATCGGTACCGAGAACTCCAAAGGTAGCAAGCACACCAGCGCTGTAGGAAACTGTGGTCCCAAGGGCATACATTACATCCATGCTTAGTGTAAAATTTTTGACCGCACGAATGGCAGCTGAGAGAATGGGCGATGCTACATAGAAAAAAACAGGAGTTGCAATCAAAAGACTCGCAAATCTGGCTCCAAAAAATGCATAGAGATTGGTAAACATCAAGCCCATGAAAAGAATGCCGAAAACAAAGCCAGCAATCACACGAAAAACAGAAGATTTATCAACTGGCTCATCCATCCTTTCCTCGGTTCCAAGATACTTGTATCCTGCCTCCTCAATTGCTCTTGCTATCCTTTTTATGTCCACTTTTTCTGGCAAATACTCCACCAGAGCTTTCTCTGTAGCCAGATTTACCTCTGCATTCAAAACACCATCCAAATTCCTGAGTGCTCTAGCAACTGCACTGGCACACATTGCGCAATGCATCCCTCCAATCTTCAACTCTGCCTTCACAGCCTTCATTCTGTCACTCCCAGGTTTTTCTGCAGATACCTTATTAGCCCGGGTGTAATAAGCACCTTTCCATTCACAATCGGATATCCGTAGGGAAGCACGGTGATGTGTCCATCCGGATGCTCTATCTCAACCTCAGCTGTTAAAGGGATTTCTGATAACCTTTTTCCCTGCAACACCTGGTAGGCAACATAAGCAGCAATGTCTATTGAAAGCTGGGTTTTTCCAAGATTTCTGGCAACTGCTCTGGTTTTTTCTGTTATCAACCTCCTGGTCTTCCCTGTAAACTCCCTGTCTCCAAGAATTCCGCCAATAACAACATAATCTGCTCTTTGCATGTCCTCAGGCTCAAGTGGGTTCTCTGCCAGTGGGTCAAGCACTATCAAGTTTCCAAGTTTCAATTCGTAAACATGCTCCCTGTAAACCTCTCCCGAAAGTTCTGAAAGCAGTGCATACATTCTCTCATCATTAACATTTGTAAACACAATCTTTCCCCATATGTGCACCGCATGCCTATATTCCAGATAGAGCCACTCAGAAAGCTTTTCTTCGCAATTTTCGATAATGCATTGCATTCAAACCCACCAGAAGGAGATATAAAAGAACTTTTTCAAATTCTCCCACTACGAGTGAGTACTGGGATGATAGGTACTCCTGTGCTTCAACAATTGTGGCAATTCCAGATGTTGTATTATCGTAGAGTGCGTGCCAGGAATAATTCCAGCTATCGTTGCACCACACAGCAATCCCGAAGGTATAGTTGTGGTAGGTTGATGGTATGCTGGCCTTCAACTTCACACAGATGAAGAATGTCTTACTGGCTAGAGGTGTGACACAAGTGTTTCCACTTTTTGGCAGACTTATCCTCAGGAAACCTCCATACATGCTTCCGTAATCTGAGGTAGAGGCAATCCATGTGTCCATGCTTTGCGAGAACTGCAGATTTCCATCGTCGAGCCAGACAGAGATATTTTCAAAAAGGTCGCTCATCTCACCTGGGCTCATTATTCTATTTGTGGTGTAGTTCAGAAACTGGACAGAGAGTTGAGAAAAATAGATATGGTTATCCTTTGGGATGCCATTGTGGGTCAGGTTGAGCATGAGCAGGGCTTTTGTCTCACCTGGAAAAACTGATGAGGGCCCGAGTTGTGTACACTCAATCTTTGCATTTGCACCCCTGTTTCTGTAAAGGTAGGCGGAATTTGAGGAGCACACAATAAGATCAAGGTCATTTCCATCATAGGTGCTTTTCCTGTCCAGATTTGCAAGGAGGAGCTGTGAGATTGGACCATGGCCTGTGTTCCAGAAACGCCAGCCAGGGCTTCCCCATTCAGCATAGCCTATGCTCCCGTTCAAAAACGCAACCACAAGGTCAGGGGAATGATTGTTGTTCATATCTCCTATAGCAATATCAGCTATGTTAACACCAGGCACTTCTTTCTGTATCCATGGATTACTCAGGTTTCCAGGATTTATGAAAATCTTTGCCTCCTGGTTTCCATTCACCACACATGCAATATCTGGCATGGAATCAAGATTGAAATCTCCTAAGGCAATAGCGGTAATATTGTAATGTTGGGTATAAAAAGAATATTGCTCCCATCCGCCCTGGTTAAACGGGTTCCTCATGTTTCTCCAGATTGTGCCAGGGTCATAACCTGGGCCAGCGGGGGAACCGCAGACTATGTCCATCCAGCCATCTCCATCAATGTCCTCTGTTTCTATTACAAAAATGGAGTTCCACACAATCTTTGCAGTTTCGTTAAGCCAATCCCCATTGTGGTCCACGATGCTGTCACTTCCCCGCCTGAAAACAACCAAATTGCCAGAGATGTCTCCAGACAAAACATCAATATTTCCGTCCCTGTCCATATCTGCAAGAGAAATCTGGGTAATCTTGCCCATAGGGTCTGGGACTGTATCATTATACTGCGATTCCCAGTCCCATGTCCAGTTGTTCCTCCATGGGTAGTGAGCAGAAGTAGCAACACAGAGTAGGTAGTTACTTCCGCTGTGGGCAGAAAACACAATTTCAGGATAACCATCATTATCCACATCCCCACACGCAAGTGCATATACCTGCACAAAATCAGATGTAACAATGTATCTTTCCCAGGGTTCTCCAAACGGGGAGATCAATTGCTCACCAGGATTCTTCCAGGCATAAATTATGGCTGAAGGTTCCTGAGTATGGGCTGTTACAATATCCAGGTCTCCATCAAGGTCTAGGTCTCCCAGTGCAGCTGCTGCAATAGGTAAGGAACCCGAGAGCTGGTTGCAGGTGTCAAGAGAGAGCTCAAAGTTTCTGTGGAGAAGGGTGTTGTTGAGAATGTAAAGGTTTTTGTTATCAGAGGCAAGAACAAGGTCGCTATCGCCATCACGGTCATAATCAAATGCCTCAATATCCCAGATTTTTGTACCTCCAGCATTTCCCAGAGGCTTAACTGTAAATGTTCCGTTTCTTCTGTTTTCAAGTGCATAAATGCTTCCGTCATCGCATCCAGCAACTATATCTGTGAAACCATCGCTGTCAAAATCACAGGTGGTTAGAGAATAAACAAGATGGTTAATGGGATAACTGGACAAACTGTATGCAAAATCAGATGTAATGGCAAGTGCTACATAAATCGTGTTTGTTGCAAAAACTATGTCGTTGATTCCATCGTTGTTGAAATCTGCGATTCTTCCAGCACGGACTTCGTTTCCATCTCCAAAGATTCCCATTGGCTTCCAGATGCCTGCAAATGACATGATGCCAACTTCGTTATTGCTGTTACTTTCGGTGCAGTAAACTGCATCGCCGAGCACATCATAATTCAGGTTACCAGTATCCACACACCACACTTTTTTGCCCGGATTTGCAACATTTTCGCTGGAAAAGTTAAAACCTGTGCGGTCATTTCTAAAAGCAATTACTTCACTGCCACCTCCTGATGAGGAAGTGCCGCAAAGAATGTCAGGATACCCATCATGATTGAAATCAATTACGGAAACTGAATTCACATCTCTCTCTAAGTTAAAGTCATCAATTTCGCTCCTATCAAAATGGTAATTTTCATTCATAAAAATTGTTACCTCCCTGCTGCCGAACGCATTGCCAGAATTGTAGGCCGTGCCAAGAACTATGTCGGGCCAACCGTTCCAGTCAAAATCCCCGATGTCGCAAGCAAAGACATCTGCACTTTGATTGTATCCTTTCTCCCTCTGAAGATTTCCATTTACATTTCTCCAGATAATTACTTCATAGCCAGAAGACATCTTTCCCACTGTCACAATGTCTTCCCATCCATCCTTGTTCAGGTCTGCTGTGGAAAGGTCGTAAATTATATCATCTCCACTCCCAATAAGCCAGAAGCTTGAGGAAAAACTTCCCTGGTTTTCTTCGTGATAATACCTTGTAATTGGCTGAACGGGTTCAACAACATCCTTTTTTTCGTCCCATGAAACTGCCTCAAAGTAGAACACACTTCCTTGCGGAACCACAAAAGTTGTTGTGAGTTCAATTGCAGTTTCATTATTTGCAGCAGATATCCTATGAGCTGTTTGTGACTGGACACCGTTCATTATCCGGATTACCTCCATATCGGTTATCCGCCCGCAGATTCCTCCAATCTTTATAAGGTAGCCATTCACAATTCCCTCGCTTGCATTCTTTTTGTTGAGGGCAGGAGAAGTGTCTATGTAGAATTTCAGCCAGTCCTTTCCATCCACTCCCCGGGTTTGTGAGTGCCCACCATCACCAGTGCCCCTCACAAGTTTCCCTATGGGGACATCAGTACCTGCAAGAATATCAGATTTTACCTCCATGAAAAACGCACTTTTTGAGGGAACAACCTTGCATGATAGGATATTTATTGAGTCAGGCAATTTCTCAGTATCAGTATCATGTATCGCCTCTACCGCCTCCCAATCCTGAAAGACACCATCAATCTGGATGTCGTCAGGTGCCTTCGTGATATAAAAAGTTCCATTGAAATAATTCATCATTACAGGTACATCCGCTTCCACAGATACTGCGTCAATGTAGAGAATGTCTATAGGAAGGTCCTCATAAGGTTGAACCCATAACTGAATGCTCTGCCCCTGATTTTCTGGGAGAACCCAGGGAAGGGGAATCTCTCCACCAAAAGCTGTAAACTTCAGTGATACCTTTCCAAGGTTCACGGGCAGGGTAAGATTTCTCAGGGTCGCAGTTCCGCCCTGGGGCGTAACCTGCAGCACAGCGAGCAAATTAGAGGTACCTTTTTCAATTACCCGGTCCCCTGGAAACCGCACCTTGATATGGAGTGAAGGTTTCTGTGGATAAACATAGGAATCTGAGGAAAACACACATACACTTCCGTTGTCCGTATGCTTTGCGTAAAAGAGGCAGCGGGGTTCCTCTGCCTGTAATTTCACCTTTCCCTCCATTCTTCCCTTGTTTACCTGAAACATGACGTTTCCACAGGACACCCATGCATTCCAGTCATTTCCTCCGAAAGCAGTATATTTTGAAAAGGTGGCAGTCACAACTCTTTCATCCCAGCCTAGAAATTCAACCTTATAGTCGGCACCACCGTCACCCACAAGATACCCCGTACGCCTCTCCGCGTCAGCATCTATCAGGATGAGCAGTGCATCTACGCCATCACCTCCGCCCCTGAACAAAGTACCCTGAACTTCCACATAGAAGTATAGATTGCCCTCTGCATATACCGTGCTTACCCGAGTGATATTTACATCCTCCATAGCAACATCCTTTGTCATTTTGTAAAACAACTTATCCTCCCAATCTGAAAAGTTCCCATCAATCTCTACAGGTTCAGTGTTTCCCAAAAAGATTGGGTAGAATAGGAAGAGGGAGAAAAAAATGAGGAGAGCAATCACGCCTACAGCAATTGCTGCCTTCGTTCTTCTGCTCATCTTGGGCCTCTTTTTCTCCCTGCGTATAACTGGTCTTTTCTTTTTCTGTGGTGAAATTTGTTCCTCACTTTTCTGAGTAATTATCTTTGGCTTTTTTTTCTGGGCCATTTCAGGAGGTTCAATTTGTGGCTTGGGTGTTTCCACCACTGGAGACTCTGCTTCGCCTTCTACCTTCTCCTCGCCTGAAAGTAGTTCAGGTGCAAGTTCCGCCCTTGCCTTTACGACCTTGAATTTTATGTCCTCTCCCCTCTCCACACTTTCCTCTATCTCCGCAATTTCCTTCTTCATCTCATTGATCGTTCGCTCAATCTCCTCATCCTCAATCTCTTCCTTCTCTACCTCCTTAACACCCGAAAGAATTGTTCTAGCTCGCTCCTTGGTCATGCCTGGTATTTTCATGAGGTCTTCCTCAGTGGCATATTTGAGGTCTTTTGCGCTCCTGTAGCCGGCATCGTACAACCTCTTTGAAAATCTAACTCCCACACCAGGTATTTTTGAAAGCTCCAGAATGGTTTTTTCCATCTCTTCGTCAGACACTTCTCTCACCTTTTTGTTTGTCTCTTTTTCAGGCAGCGTATTACCTTGGTTTACTTAAAATTTGGGGTGTAACGAGAGGTTCTTCACTCCTGTTTCTCCTCTTTTTTATTCTGATTACTCACAACACTTCATTGTGTTGAAAATATATGCCTAAAAGTACTGTTCAACTGTGTTTAGGTTTGTAACAGATGCTGGAGACGATTATGCGATGAGCGAGATCAAGACCTATAGGGCAATGCGTTCCAGATAGTCAGGAAGAAAGTTCACCTCTATCCAAACATAAAGATAACAGATAAAGATAGATAGAAGATTGCTTGCGAGATTTTGCCAAGATGGAAAGTAACTAGATGGGTTAGACATTATGTAATTGAGGGAATACCTCCGTTCTCAGCACAGGAAAAGAAACTATTCTAGTGTCTCGGGACAAGAAGGAC
>JAWACX010000030.1:0-13374 GCA_038896575.1 Thermoplasmata archaeon | reverse complement strand
AAAATAAAAACTCAAATTTATTTGTTTCTACATCTGCCAGTTACTGATTATCCATGAAAAATTTCAATATGCAAATCTTTATATACTGCGAAACTTGGGTCTAATTTGCTCCGTGAGATAGTTTATAAGGGACTATCTGGACAGAGAAGAAAGCTCCTTCACAGAACCGCTGCTGCAGAGATTGAGAAACTCCACGGAAATGAGCGTCATTACTGGGGTGAAATCGGAAGACAATACACTCTGGGTGGAGACATTGAGAAGGGAATAAAGTATTTGATACTTGCTGCAGAGTATGCTGAAGCTGAGTATGGGTTTGAGGAATGTTTTCGGTGTGCTCTTGAGGCTGAAAAATGCTGGAAACAGATGCAAGACGGAAGGAGAAGCGATGAGGATGCAGTTAAGATTTACCGATTACTTGGAGATTCTCATGTTGTGAAGGGGGAGTTCGAACAGGCAATAGAATGTTATAATGCTGCACTCCAGCAGTGTAAGGACGCGATGCAAGGGGTAAAAGTTTTAATAAAATTGACAGAACCATACCTTAGAAAAGGAGAACGCACCAATGCTCTTGGTGTGCTGGAGAAGGCATTAGCAGAAGTGAAAAAAGAGGATTATCTCACCACCACAGAGATTTTCAGAAACATGGGCTGGGTGCATGAAAAGATGGGAAATTACAGGAGGGCTGTGGAATATTATGAAAAAAGTGTGGAACTCTGCAAAAAACACGGGAATGAAATTGAACTGGGTGAGTGCTGTCATCGGCTGGGAACTGGCTTGTTTTACCTCGGAGATTTTAAAAGAGCGAAGGAATGTTTAGAGAAAGGACTGGAAATAAGAGTAAAGCATGGAATGAAAAAGGAGATTGCGATTTCCTACAATAACCTGGGAATTGTGCTGAACCACATGGGAGGACATGAATTAGCCCTGGATTATTTTATGAAGGCAAAGAAAATCTGGGAGGACATGGGTGACCTGCTGGGTGTTGCTGCAGTCACAAACAACATTGCATTGATTTACGGTTTGAAGGGAGAACGGCTTGAGGAGATTGAGTTTTACAAAAAAGTAGTTGAAATTGTAAGGCGAATCGGTGAGAAGGAGACAGAAATGATTGTGCTGACAAATATTGGTCTTGCATATGAGGACATTGGAGATTACAAAAAAGCAATAGAGTGTTATCTTGCATCTATAGAACTTTCAAGAGAAATGGGTGAGAAGAGGATGCAGTCAAATACAATGGGAAGCATGGCAACTGCTTATGCATACCTCGGACGGATTGAGGAGGCAATAGAGTATGCCCATTACGCAATAGGACTGGCTGAGGAAACCTGGAGCATGGAATTTATTGGAAGTGCAAATGCAAGCATGGGCGAAGTCCTGCGAGTTGCGAAAAAATTCGGGGTGGCTGAGGAGTATCTGCTGAAAGCATGTGAAATTTACAAGAAAATTGAACTGGATGATGGGGTCAACACAATAAAATTTTATCTGGCAAAATTGTACATTGAGACGGGAAGATTAGAGGAAGCAGAGAAAAATTTGGCTGAGGTGATGGCGTTTTACACCAGAACTGGAAACAAATCAATGTTGAGGAAGATTCAGAACGAGCTTGAAAAAGTGCACTCAAACCTCGAAACAACCTGATATCTTTCTCCGATAAAATTAAGATTGGCTATGCCTTTGCCTGTTGCATGAAAGTGACAATGATGGCACTGGAGTATCCCCCGAACATTTATGGGGGCGTTGGCATCCATCTGAAGTATCTAACAAGAGCCCTCCTGAAATATATGGATGTGGAGGTGCGAACGATTGGAAATGAAAGGCCAAAGAATATGGATGGAGTAGCTGTGAAATATTTTGTTCCTTGGAAGGAGATGAGCGAAATAAAGGAGAGATATGGAAAAGTGCTGGAAACCCTCTCACTCTGCCTTTCCCTCGTGGCTGAGCCCATTGATGGAGATATTGTTCATACACACACCTGGTACACGAATCTTGCTGGCTTTTACGCAAAAAAGCTTTATGGAAAAAAAGTTTTAGCGACTGTGCATTCACTCGAACCATTGCGGCCATGGAAGGCAGAGCAGCTCGGCAGCGGTTACAATTTGAGTGTGTGGATGGAGAAGACAGGGCTCGAGGAGTGCGACAGAATAATTGCTGTTTCTGGAGAAATGAAAAAAGACATCCAGAAGGTCTATGGAATTCCTGAAAACAGAATAGTTGTGATTCACAACGGAATTGACATTGAAAAATACAGGAAAAGAGAGAATGAGGCTTTGCTTTCAAATCTGGGTGTAAAGAAACCCTACATTCTTTTTGTGGGGCGGCTTACAAGACAGAAAGGGATTTTTGAACTTGTGGAAGCAATGAAGAAAGTCAAAGCCACACTGGTGCTGGTTACAGGAAAGCCAGATACTGCTGAAATAGAGGCGGAACTTGCTGCAAAGCTCAAGGGAATGGAGAACATTATCTGGCTTAACCGAATGCTCTCCGAGGAGGAAATAATTGCCCTTTATTCCAGTGCCCAGCTTTTCGTCTGTCCTTCAATTTACGAGCCATTTGGCATCATCAATCTTGAGGCGATGGCCTGCGGTGCCCCTGTTGTGGCCTCAGCAGTAGGTGGAATAAAAGAGGTTATTCAGAACGGAAAGAACGGTGTGCTTGTGGAGCCAGGAAACGTAGAATCACTGGTAGAGGGAATTGAGCGGGTTTTGAGAGATGAGGAATTCAGGTCAAGATTGGTTGCCGAGGGAAGAAAACGGGCAGAGGAATTTGCCTGGGAGCGAATTGCTGAGAAAACTTTTTCGCTATACAGGGAGGTTTTAGGAGAATGATTTCTGGAAGAGAACTCTCTCGGTTCTTCAACAAAGAATTGCGGAAACGAAGATGGTTTGGACAGAAGAGCGAGAAAATAAAGGTGGAGATTGAGGACAGGATTCCAGCCTATAGAACAGAAAATCTGGCAATTGAATTTTTCATGTTAAAGGTGAAACCCGGGAGGAGAAGGTATTTCCTGCCGCTTGCCTTCACAAAAAGTGCCTTCCAGGTGATTGAGGCCCCGGCAATCTTCACTCTGGAAAGCGAGAAGGAGAGAATTCATGTGTTTGAGGCAGAATACCTGGACCTCTTCCCTTCAATAATTTACAGAATGTTTGAGGAGGGGGAGAGATTTACTGGAAAAAGGATGGAAATTGTTTTCACACTCAGGCGCGGTATCAGGGGAGAGAGAGTGAGGAAAGGGGAGGTAATCGGAGGAGATTCCACAAACATCAATCTGAAGATTCTGAGCACTGAAAGAACAATGGTTCTCAAAACCTACAGGGTATTTGATGTGGATAATCCGGAAGTTGAAATGATGCTCCAGTTATCTGGTTCCAAAAATGTTCCAGAGGTCCTTGGCTATGCAGAGGTTTTGATTGAGGGCATCTCAGCAAACGGTTTCTTGCTCATGGAATTCATGGATTCTGCTGGTGATGGAATAAAAGCATTTATGAAGGATGTAAATTTTCTGATAAGTTCTGGAATGGAGCAGGAGGTAGTTATAAGGCACTCAGAGAAACTTGCGGGTATTCTCGGGAGAATAACTGCTGAGATGCATGCACAACTTGTTGGAAACGATGAAAAGTTCAGGGCAGAGAAAATTACTGGTGAAGATATAGAGCGATGGAAGGTGCGGGTTCTCTCAAATCTGGATTACTGCCTTGAGAGGATTCTGGGGTTGCCGGAATCTGAGAACAGGGAGGCTTTGCTGAAAATTGCAGAAGGTGTGGAAAGAGGGAGGGTTCTGGAGCTGTTGGAGGCTGCCAGCAATTTTGAAGGAATTTTGAAAATAAGGACCCATCAGGACTATCATCTCGGACAGGTGCTTTATGGAAAAGAGGACACATTTTATATCCTGGATTTTGAGGGAGAGCCTGGAAGGAAAGGGGAGGAGAGAAGAGAGAAACTCCCACCACTGAGAGATGTGGCTACAATGCTCCGTTCATTTTCCTACCTGAAACATCTTGCCTTCCGAAATTACCTTGAGGAAAGGCTTTCCATAACAGGAGAGAGAGAGAAGCTCTGCTGGGCACCGGTAATCCTTGCAGGCGTGGATACAGGTCTAACCATACCACTCCGTGTTCCGGAAATGCTCAACCTCTATGAGGAAAAGGTTGCAGAGGCTTTTGTTTCTGCCTACACCCAGCGACTAAGTGAACTCAACCCTTCACTTTTGCCAGAAAAAGGAACACGCGAGAAGATGCTGAAATTCTGGAAAATGGAGAAAGCGGTCTATGAGTTGAAATATGAGCTTGAATACAGACTGGATTATGCAGGGATACCTCTGGAGGGAATTTTGAGAGAACTCAGGTACTGAACCATTAGCAAAGGCCTTCACAACGAACTTTCATACTCCAGTATTCCTTTTATAAATTTATTGTATGTGTTTTCTATGGAAAATCTCTCTTTGATTGAGATAGCGTTATATGCCATCCTGACCCTTTCACTATCATTTTCCAGTAGTTTCAGAGCAGCTTTTGCCATTGCACCCGGGTCCTTCGGGGGAACCAAAACACCGTTGACACCATCCACTATATACTCCTCAGGCCCTCCACATCTAATTTGAGGAGCTTTCAGAAACATTAAAATCCCCCTGCCTATACAGCACTCCGATGAAGGATATGCAGTATCACAGCAACCAGAAAAGTTTTGCACTAGACCGTGTGGGAATAAGTAATGTGCTGAAGCCAGCATGCATCCAGAGACCAGACAAGGTTGTGATGCTCACTGCCAAGATTAATGCTGCTGTGAATCTACCACCAGAACTCAAGGGTGCCCATCTTTCCAGGAACATGGAGGTTCTGAGTGAAATAATTGATAATAGCATCCGGACCCCTGCGGAAAGCATTGAATCCCTTTGCCTCAGATGTGCGAAGGGAATACTGGAAAAACATGAATATGCAAAAATTGCAGAGGTCTCAATTGAAGCAGTTTACTTTCTGGAAAAAGGTTCAAGACCCTCAATGGAGAATTACCTCCTTTTTGCCAGAGCAATTTGCCACCGTGAGGGAAGTGCGAAGCAGTTTGTCGGGGTTGAAGTATCTGGAATGACTGCATGTCCCTGTGCGATGGAAACCTTGAAAGAAATGCTGAAGGAGGAGTATGGAGAAGTTTCGGCAGAAATGCCTGTAATAACGCACAATCAGCGCAACCGTGTGAGAATTGAAATTGAGATTCCAGAGGGTGAGGAGATTGAGGCAGACAATCTTATAGGAATTTGCGAGAGAGCCCTTAGCACTCCCACCTACGGAATTCTGAAAAGAGGAGATGAAGCAAAAGTAGTCCTCAGGGCCCATCAGAACCCAAAATTTGTTGAGGATGTTGTGAGGGATGTTTTACTCCTTATTCTTGAAAACTATGGGAATTTTCCTCCTGAAACAAGTGTGCGTGTTTGCAGTGAAAGCGAAGAGAGCATTCACAAACATAACGCTTTTGCAGAAAAAACCACAACAATCGGAGAATTAAAAAAAGAATTTAACTTGTCTCAGTAACTATTTCAAATTCCTTATTTAAGTCCTCGGAAATCTGGGACACCTTGTTATAGACATTCAAGAATGCTTTCAGGACCATGGTTACGCCAGAAACTGAAAGGGACTCTGGTGTGTATCTCTCCTCCAGCAGATGCAGCGTTTTATCCAAGAACTGCTTGGTCATCGTGTGCAATTCCTTTGTGGCCACTATCCCCATGTAGAATTTCGTCCCTTTCATCATTCCGAGTTCATAAATACCAGAGTCAACTTTTTTTGTGGCATAACCATAACTGCTGTTTATTTCCTTCTGTAATTTGTAGGATTCAGCAAGAAGCTTAGCCAGTACATTTTTATTTCCGGTCCTCCATTTTCTCACATACCTGACTAAAATTTTACCGTTCAAATCCATCATAAAGACCTCTTCTGGCCTTGCCTTTATCACCCTTTGCCCCACCGCTCTGTCTGGAGCTGTGACAATTGAGCTCACAATCTGCATTTCGAAGAAACGCTCCTTGACCCTCTGTTTCAAAAGGCTGACCTCTTTTTCAATTTCCTCTATGCTCCGGGTCTCAAACATCTTCCATATCCTCAGGAGGTCCTCTTCAAAACCAGGAACCTCAATACCTGCCAGTTCCTCCTTTAATTTCATTTCTTTCAGATTCCTCCACTCTGCCTTTATATCTTCAAACATTTTGGAGATTTCCTCTACTGCATTAAAGTCGCTGAACTTCTCCTTGAGCGCCTTTATCTTGTTTTCCAGTTCAGACATCTCATACCTTGCAAGCTGCTTTTTTATCTCCTCTATTCTCACTATTTTCTCTTTTGCATCCGCGATCGCACCCTTCAGTTTCTCAGGGTCGGTAGTTGCCTCAAGCTGAGAGGTATCATAGCCCAAACTCTTTATGAATTGAATATCTTGATCTGTGGAGTTCACCTCCTTTGGCTGTGGGGCTTGCTCGGGCACAGGAGTTTCTGATTCTGATTTTTGTTCAACAGGCCTCTCCTCAACCTTCGTAACTGCTGCAGCCTTTCTTCGTCTTCCCATTATCGCACCTGCCTCCAAAATAGCAAGGATTTATAAATACTCTTCTTTGCTCCGAATCATCCTCCCTTACCTTTATTTACTTCCTTGATATTACATTTTTCATGAAAGTGAGCAAACCGGTATTTATAGGACTTCTACTCGTGGTTCCACTTCTCAATTCCCAGCTCCAGATTGCTGGCGAGCCGGAAATCATGGCACCGCATGCCCCAATTTACATAGAGGGCAATTCAAACTTCACGGCTGCAAACGGTGTCGTTGGTGGCTCTGGAACCCAGGCAGACCCTTTCATAATTCAAAACTGGGAAATTGAATGCAGCAGTACTCATGGAATCTGGATTGCAAATACCACACTCTATTTTGTGATAAGAAATGTGAGAATTCACTCCCAGAATCACTCATCTTTCTATGGAATCTACCTCATAAATCTCACAAATGCAAGAATTGAGAATGTAACTGTGGAGAATGCACTGACTGGATTTGCAGTTTTTGGTGTCAGGAATGGAATTTTTTCCTCACTTTATGCCTCCAACTCCACCTTGGGTGTGAACTTTTTTGCGGTGGAGCAGAGTGAATTGAGAAACTCAATTTTCAGCAACAACATGAATGCTGCTTGTGTGCTCACGGCATCAGAGAACATTCAGCTTTCCTCTCTCCAGATAAAGAACACTGGAGTGCGGTTGATCGGGGTAAACAATTCCTCGCTTTCAAACAGCCATTTCGAAACTGAAGAAGGAATAGGGCTATCCACTGAGGATTGCTATGCCCTTTCCATCCAGAACAATGTCTTCCAGAATTGCAGCATTTTCCTGATAGGTGATGAGCCATGGGCCTATAACTCACATACAATAACAGGTAACACTGTAAATGGAAAGGAAATCCTTTATGTAAAAAACCAGGCGGGCCAAACGATATCTGGAAGTTATGGCGAAATTATTCTCGCTTCAACTGTGGATTCCACAATTTCAAGTGCTGTAATGAGTGGGGGCGATGTCCTGATTGAAATCGCAGATTGCCAGAGAATAAACATAAACAATGTATCTCTTACATCAGCCAGGTATGGGATTTATGCCCTGAGTTCAACCTCACTTCGGCTCAGGAATATTTTTGTTAACGGAACAGAGAGTGGTATTGTTGGAGTGGATTCCCTGAATCTCACAGTGGAAAATTCGAGATTTGTGAGTGCTGGTGTTGGAGTTTCACTTGTTTCCACAACTACTGGCACAATCTCATATTCCGTGTTTGAAAACGGCACATTTGGAGTAATGAGTTCACAAAGCACAAACCTCCTTTTAAGTTCTCTTGATTTCACATTTAACACCCAGGCTGTTTCCTTTATTGCCACGCAGAGTTCACATATCCGAGATTCCAGATTTATAAAGAACGACATAGGGGTTAAATTTGTAAATTCAGGCAATACAACAATCACGAGAAATCTGTTCATGGGTACCACACACTACGCAATAACCCTAGATGGAAGCTCAAACAACAATACTATTTCACAGAATGCGTTCCTGCTCAACCATAATGGACAGGTGCAATGCTCGGACAACGGTGGAAACAACAGATGGTACAGTGGAGAACTTGGAAATTTCTGGGATGACTGGACGACGCCAGATGCAAACAACGATTCAATTGTTGATATCCCTTATTCTCTGGATGGCCAAGCACAAGCACAGGATAATTATCCCCTTGTTCTCTCGCCCCTTCCCCAGACCCTCTCTCTAGAATGGTATATTTCCTCGCAGGAGGTTTACACGAATGAATATGTTTCATTTACAATTCAGGTTTCCTGCTTTGAAACAGGAATCCCAAATGCCTTCTTAGAATACTTTCCAAAACTTGGGGATGTGAGTGCCCAGAATTACACCAATGAGAATGGAATGGTCTCAGGCACCTACATAAGCGGGAATTTGTCTGGAGAGGAGAACCTCACTGTAAAAATCACGAGGCCAGGTTTCATCACAAAGACAATCTGGATTCCTATTCACATTCAGGAATATCCGCACATCCAGGTAAATGTTTTACCCGCATCTTCTGAAGTGTACGGTGAGGAAAACACTACTGTGGTTGCATTCATACATACAGGTGGAACACCTGTAGAAGGAGCCATGGTGTTTTTCAGTGTGGAACCCTATGCCATGCTCTCAGAAAGTATCAAAACAACAGATGCAGATGGAAGTGCAGAAGTAACGGTTACCTTCCCTGCTGTTGAGAACCGAACAGTTTTCAGGGTTTATGTTAATGCCAGCAAAACGGGTTATTTAGACGGTGCTGGATGGTGTGACATATATGTAAATCCTCTTAAGTCGTTTGAAATGAATGTTTCTGCTGCGGAGAAAGTTGTGGCTAACACAACAACAACCATAGTCATCACCGTGAAATCAGAGAATACCGCACTTGCAAATGTTAACATCTCCCTTTCCTCTGACATGGCCTGCAATTTCACACCTCTATCTGGGATTACAGATACCAATGGAAGGTTCAAGAGTGATATCAGAATGCCAACGGTGGAGTACACGACAACAGTAAAAATCTACATCCATGCCTGGAAGCAGGGTTACACAAGCAGCTTTTTGGAAGTTGAAATTATTGTTGGAAATCCTCCACAAAGGCCAATGGGCCTCACTGCTGAGGGATTAGATAGGAAGGTTGTGCTGAGGTGGAACACTTCCACTGGAGCAAAAATATATTATATCTACCGGAGCGAAACCCAGGGCGGAGATTACACCCTCATTGGGAATTCAACTACTGAAGGTTATGAGGATACCGATGTGGTTAATGGCCATACCTATTATTACAAGGTTCAGGCAGGAAATGATTTCGGGGTTTCAGAATGGAGCAATGAAGTTGGAGTAACTCCTCATGCACCAAGTAAAATCACGCCCGGGTTTGAGGTATTTATTTGGATGGCCGTGGTATGCATTGCTCTCCTTCTACCCCTCAGGAAAAGGAGAACCTAGGTCTCAAATTCCATTCCCCGTGTGGGTAAAATAACTTCTGGGCCTTCTATTGCCTTTGCCAGCTCCTCTCTTGTTTCACCGTGCATCAACACAACCTTTTCTGGGTTACACCCATAAATGAACCTCAGAAGTTCATCATGCCCTGCATGCGCGGAGAAGTCAAAGAAGTAAACAGGACTCTTCACTTCCACCTCGGCACCTGCAATCTTCACAGTTCCCTTCTCAAGAAGCAACCTCCCGTTTGTACCCTCAACCTGATAGCCAGTAAGAAGAATCCCACAGTTCTCTCTCTTTCTTATCACCTCAAGATACTCAAGCACAGGGCCGCCATCCAGCATTCCGCTTGTTGTGAGAATAACCTCGCCTTTCATTGCCCTCTTCCTGTCCGCTTCGTTTCTCACGATGTTCACATTTTTCAACGCGTTTCTAAGCTTTTTTGCACTTCGCAGATAGCTGGGGTGTTCAAGGTAAATCTTGCTCACCTTTGCGCCCATTCCATCTAGCCAGATTTCGTAATCACTGTTTGCAAGTGTGATGAGAATTTCCTGTGTTCTTGCAACCGCGAAAGCTGGAACAAGGGCAATACCTCCAGCATCCACTATGTCCTCTATCTTTGAAAGAAACCAATATTCGGTTTTTTCTCTTGGAGGGTGGTTTCTTCCTGCATAGGTGCTCTCAATGAAAAGAGTATCGCACTTAACTGGCCTTGCACCCTGCACAAGGTTCGTGGGGATTAAGTTGAGGTCACCTGTAAAGAGGGAAACCCTGTCTGAGACTATTTCAAACATTGTAGCACCTGGAATATGCCCTGCATCGTGAAATGTTACCTCTGTATCATTGATTTCAATTGTCTCTCCAAAACCAACTGGTTCCATAAGAGCTGTGGTTTTCCTTATATCCCGCAAACCGTACTCAAGACTGTAGCCCTCCATCTCGGAAATCTTGAGCGAGTCCTCAAGAAGAAGTGTTGTGACATCTATGGTTGGAGGTGTCGCAAAAATTTCGCACTCATACCTGTTTGAAACCCAGGGGAGCATACCAGAGTGATCAATATGCGCATGGGAGAGGAACACACAATCCACATGAGGTGCTGGAAGCGGGAGGCCCGGGGGAGTATCTGGAGTAATCCCGTAATCAAAGAGCAATCGCTCCCTTCCAGTGTTCATCAGCATTCCGAGCGAACCTACTTCGTCTGCACCGCCAAGGAATTTTATGTGCATCAGGAGAGGTTTATAGGTGGGAGTTTATGAATGTATCTCTTGAAGCGGGCAACCTTCCCCTTCCGCCCTGCCATAACTTTTATATTCCATACTGCCATCCCCAATTGAGCAATATGGATGTACCTACTGCCTTTGCATTGTTTGGTGCGATAATTGTTGTGGGCTTTCTAGGGGCAATGCTATTTCAACGTCTCAAGATACCGGATGTATTGATCCTGATATTCCTTGGTATGCTGATAGGACCAATTTCATTTTTTTTCGGGTGGTACTGGCTTTCAATAGAAACAATAAAACCGTACACCTCCTACTTTGCAGCTGTAGCCCTGCTCATAATTCTATTTGAGGGTGGCTTATACCTGAATTTTGACAAGGTCCTCCAGACCATTGGCCCTGCATTCATGTTCACTGTATCAATTTTTGTGCTCAATATCCTTGTGTCCGCAATTCTGTTTATTTTTCTCCTCCATCTACCTTTCCTTCTCGGTATAATGTTGGGGGCAATTTGCGGTGGCACCAGCGGGGCAATTGTCGTGCCATTGGTTTCTCGTCTATCTGTAAAAGAGGAAACAAAGGTCATTCTCACGCTTGAATCTGTGCTTACGGATGTAATTTGTGTTGTAGTTGTGATTGCAATTCTTCAGTATATAAACATGGGAAATGTTGATACTGGAACTTCCATCGTAAATGCTGCAAAACAAATTGCGGCTGCATTTTCAGTGGCAATAGTGATTGGGCTTATTTTCGGTATATTCTGGCTCTGGCTCCTTAAAAAACTTGCAGGTAAGCCTTACGCTTTCATGATGACAATGGCAGTGCTTTTCCTCCTCTACGCCTTTACAGAAACCGCTGGTGGTAATGGAGCAATGGCCGGCTTAATTTTTGGCATGGTGCTGGGAAACAAAGAGGAAATTGCCAGAATTTTCAAAATAAAAACAGAGTTTGTGCTGGATGAGCGCATTAAAGAGTTTGAAAGTGAGGTGAGCTTCTTTGTCCGCACATTCTTTTTTGTCTATCTCGGGTTGATGTTTTCATTTACAAGCATAACATACTGGGTCGTGGGTGCAATTCTAATCCTGATTGCAGGGTTGATGGGAGTAAGGTTGCTTACTACAATGGTTTTAGTTACATGGAAAAGAGAGGTTGGTTCGGACTGGCAGATAATGGCTACAATGTTTCCTAGAGGGCTTGCGGCCGCAGTCCTTGCCACCCTCCCAACCTCTAGCGGTATCTCAGGGACAGAAAACTTTGTGGGATTTACCTTCCTCGTGATTTTATTTACAAACATAATTCCAACGGCAGCAACCTTCGTGTTTGAGAGAAAGAAACTCAAGGAAAATTCCAAATCCAATCGCCAGCAAAAAATTCTTTCATCACAAAAAAATAGTTAAAAATCTGCGGGCTTCATGATGTGGTTTTCCCTGCCACAATCCAGTTATCTTTGCCAATCACCTCAAACTCTATTCGCACAATTCCTGCATCAATCCCCGCACCCACCTTGCCCAGCAGCGAAGCATGTGCATTCATTGTACTTTCTGTCCTGGCGTCTCCAAAATAATCGTAGTCCTTCCAGTGGTTAATAACCTTCATTGCGTTGCCAACATTGGTTGGATAGGAGGAGTACAGTGCAGTTGGAATTTCTGTGTTTCCGATGTTGTAAACTACCTGACGGATGTGGTTGATGATAGAAACGAGATAGGTTTTAATGTAATCCCTAGTCCAACTTGCACCAGGGAAATCTGCAACCACATACTCCTGTCTGTATGTTTTGCCACCTAGGGTGTACTCGAAGAAAATCCCAAAGCCCTGTCTGCTTACCAGGTCATTCACGCACCTGGAATACACATCACCAAGAGAATACTTCAGAAACACACACAGGTCCTCCATTGTAGGAATCAGATATCGGGTGTTGTCCGTAAACGCGTTCGTAACACTGGCAGGCATCGTCGTCGTGCCATAAACAAGTGCACCCACTTTCAACTGAATTGACTGATGGAGATATGGGACATAGAGCCCGTTTAACACTGTGCTCCACTCTGCAATTGTGGGCTTTCCGCTTGGCACCTCAATCAGGGTTGTGAATTTCTTGCCAAAATAGGTGTTGTGGGCTGTCAAACTGTATTTTCCAAATGTGCCTGATTTTGGCTCACTTGTGTCATTGAAATCAAACTCGGCAGTGGTGTATTTCAACTCGTTCTTCAGATTACCATAGTCAATTTTTGCAGCAAAGTACTTGCTCTTGTAATCAAGCACTTTTGAGCCGCTCCTGAATGTGGCATCAAAGCCATAGAACTTAATATTGTAGGTGCTCACCCTTCCAGCAGAGTAAACTGCATTGAACCGCTGGTCAAGCTGAGAGAGATACCCAGAATTTGCTGCGTCTCGCAGTAAGATTGAGTTTGTCTTCAGCACATCCGAAATTATCTTTGAAAGATGGACTTCCTGCTCAACCCCTTCATCCAGATAGTTCATCAACAGAAGGTTCATTCGCATGTCCCTGTCCATCACCCAGTCCGCTGCATCCTTCATCCCTTCGATTAACTCCACAAACGGCTTGCTTATGAACCAGGGGTCAAACGAGTCATCCTTGGGCGGGATTCCAAAGTAACCCCTTGTCATTGGATAGTCAATGTCATATGCAAGCCACCTGG
>JAWACX010000029.1:0-13561 GCA_038896575.1 Thermoplasmata archaeon | reverse complement strand
TGAATATAAACAGTGGTAAGGCTATACTTCCTTTCATACTCACTTCTTGCGTAATACCCTTTACCAACCCAACCTGAATTTGCAAGTGCATTATTTATTCCATCATCCCTGTGCCATCTTCTATTTGTGCCTCCGCCAGGCCAGGTTGCTGGCAACCCGTTGTTACTCATGTCTCTGTCACCATCAAAGAAAATGCTTGTTGGAAACTCCTGGTTTATGTCCTCGTAAACCTGAATCGGTGCCAGGGTCCTTGCCAACAGTGCCCATGGCGGTTCATCTCCGTTCCTCACATTGCTGGTATATACATTCATCCACACAAAACTTCCGTCATTCCATGGAACAGACCACCATCCACCACCTCCATTTGTCACCTGAAAATCATCTTCCCATTGCCAGTACGGGTTCCCTGTGTATCCCAACCTAAACTCCGCCCGAATTAATAACTATTTTTACAACTTTACAACTGGCAACAGAAATGAGATACTGAGTGAAATGGGCAAACTGAGGGCGGTTCAGATAGGAAATATCTGGAAACTCACAGAGATAACGAAAAAAACAGAGAGAGATACTGAAGAAGATGAATGCCTCCTGTGCAATCTCGGTTGAACATAGTTATTAAAGGAGGCGGAGTTAAGGTTGCAATCCTCCATTACCTTGCGGAGAATGGCAATTTCTATCGTTTTTTATGCCAGTCCCCTACGAGTAACCGCTTCAGATTAACTAGCTCAGCCAACCATTATAAATGTCCCTCGAAAGTAACAGGGAATTTCATAGCTGGCAATGCCAGTGCTCCTTACCCTGACCCATTCGAGGGTGTCAGACACCGGGGTTGTCCTCAACTCACAGAATGATGACCCACCATAACTCATGGAGGGACCCTTCGACGGTGTCCAAAATGTGATAAGAAAAATGGGGTATTTAGGGTTATGGGTTTAGCGTAAGAGTTCACCCGTTTGAAGTAAGAAGGATATTTTTACTCCATGTATGGAGAATAAATCCTTTCAACTGAAGTATCCAGAATATCAATTATTTTTTCACCCTTCTCTGAGCGACTTCCACCAGAGATTTTTGAGGAGCGGGTCTGATGTGTGGCTTGTACCCTTTGACAGCACCCTTGGTTTTCGGGGAAAACTGGTGATTTACATCCTTTTTTATTGCTTCCCGTTAGCTATCCCCCGTACTTTCTGGATTCTGTGTTATGATTCCTCATACTCTCCCCTCAGCCTCTCAACTTCTCTTTCTAACTTCTCCATCTCTTTCCTTACTTTCTCAAGCTTTTCTGGAAGTCTGCAGTTTTTGCATCCCATCACTTCTGACATAGTCAACAAACCATTATTACAATCACCCAGATATTTTTTCAGTGTTGCTCTAAACTATCCACTTCATTTCACAGAACTCTTACGGTCTCTCCATGAACTGGATAAAATAAAATGCTGAGCAACACTATGAACAGAATGCAGGCAGTCCATTTTTTCCTTGCCACACTTTCCTGCCTCCCTGGATTGTCTCCTATCTCTCTTATTCTTTCCGTGCTATATATAATCTGCGGTGAACCCTTGCTAACATTTTTATCCTTGCTTGCTATATTACCTGCGGGAACTTGCATGGGAAAGAAAATCGTGTTGTTTGGCGAAGCAGAGGAAGCTAAGCCTGAGGAAAAGAAGGAACCAGAAACCGCAAAAGTGCTCATTGAGGACATCTACCTGATTCACAGGGGTTCAGGCAAACTGATTCAGCGCAAGACCTGGCGTGTGGAAGGTGAAACAGACCCTGATATGGTTGCAGGGATGTTTGAAGCAGTGCTGAACTTCATAACCGATTCTTTTGCAAGGGGCACCGAGACAAACTTCAGCAGATTTGACATAAAGGGCTACACAGTGCTGCTCTGCTCGGGCAAAATTGTACACCTGGCTATTGTACTTTCCATGGCAGAGGATTATCTGATGCCAGAGGAGACACTCGCAAGATTGAGAACATTGATGGATACCTGCGTTGCTGAAATAGAGGAGAGATACTCAGGAATATTGAAAGACTGGTGCGGTGAAATAGAGTCCGTGAAGGAAACAAGAAACCTTCTTGAGGAATTGAGCATCAACATGAACAACACTCTTTCTGAGAGAGGAAAAAAAATTGAGATTGGAGATAGAATATTCCAGGAGGCAATTTTCGAGTTGCAGCGGAAGGCGGACCTAGCGCTCAAGAAAAGAAAATACTCCAGTGCCCTTTCAATGCTGAACAAGTCAATTTCAATGGGCTACGCACCACCTGAAATTCTTTTCAAGAAGGCAAGGGTTTTGTTCCACTGCAGGAAATATGGAGAGGCACTGGAGGTTCTCAGCACTGTGGAGCCAAGCATGGGCAAGGGAATGGATTTCTGCCTGTTGAAGGCAAAGCTCCTTCAGAAACTTGGAAAAAAGGATGAAGCAATGGCGGTGCTTGATGCCTTTCTTGCTTCTGCACCTGGTGAGAAAAAAGTGCTCAAACTGCGGAATGAGATTGCTGGTGAGTGAATGCTCCTCCTGCACATCTGTTGCGCTCCCTGCTTCACCTATGTGAGGAAAGTGCTGAAGGAAAAAGGAATTGAATTTACTGGCTATTTCTACAATCCGAATATCCACCCGCTCAAAGAATTTTTGTTGAGGGCTGAAACCCTGAAAAATTTTGTTTTCCAGACAGGAGATAAAGTGATTTTCAGCTCAGCCTATCCCTACAGGGATTACATCGCAAGCTTTCTTGCACTTGAGAAGGAGGGAAAGGTGAGGTGCAGTGCTTGCTACGAGAAGAGATTAAGGGAAGTTGCGAGATTTGCCAGGATGCATGGCTACAGTGCTTTCAGCACCACGCTCCTGCTTTCGCCATACCAGAACCATGAGTTACTGGTGGATGTTGGAAACAGAATTGCAGACGAACTGGGTGTTGAGTTCTACTATCAGGATTTCCGCGATGGCTTTAAGGGGAGTGTGGAGCTTGCAAAACAATACAATTTATACCGCCAGAACTATTGTGGCTGTATTTTCAGCGAGTATGAAAGGAATGAGAAGAAGTTGAAGGGGTTGGAAGATGCTCCCTGAGCTACACAATGATTTTCCAGTGTTGAAAAGAAGGTTCAGAGGAAAGAGAATTATTTATCTGGACAGCGCGTGCATGTCGCTGAAGCCCAGGCAGGTGCTTGATGCAATAATGGATTATTATCAGAATTTTCCAGCATGTGGCGGGAGAAGCGTGCACAGACTTTCTCTGGAGGTAGGGGAGAAGGTAGAGGAGGCAAGAAAAAAGATTGCTGAGTTTCTCGGTGCAAGGCAAAGTGAGATTGTGTTTACAAAGAATGCCACAGAGGGAATTAACCTGGTTGCAAATGCCCTCAATTTCCGGAAGGGAGATTGTGTGCTCACAACGGATAAGGAGCACAATTCAAACCTTGTCCCCTGGCTACTGTTAAAGAAGAGAAAGGGAATAAGGCATCTGGTTGTGCGGGGCAAAAAAGACAATACATTTAATCTGGATGGTTATGCTGAAATTCTGGAAAAGGAGGATGTGAAGCTTGTAAGCGTGGTTCACACCTCAAACCTGGATGGTGTGACAAATCCAGCAGAGGAAATCGTGGCAAGGGCCCATAAACATGGTGCCCTCGTGCTTCTTGATGCTGCCCAGAGTGCACCGCACAGGAAACTAAACCTAAAGGAGATTGGTGCGGATTTTGCAGTGTGCTCCATGCACAAGATGCTCGGGCCCACAGGTGTTGGCATCCTCTATGTGAATTCTGAGCATTTTGAGAAACTTGAACCCTTCATTGGCGGTGGAGAAACCGTGGTAAATACCACATACAGGGATGTTGAATTTCTTCCACCTCCAGCCAGATTTGAAGCAGGTCTCCAGAATTATTCTGGCATTATAGGAAGTAAGGCGGCAATTGAGTATCTGGAGAATGTTGGTATGGAGAAGGTTGAATCCCATGAAATTGAGTTGAACAGAATTGTGAGTGAAGAGCTTTTGAAATTTGAGGAGATTGAGATTATCGGACCGGAGGAGCCTGCTCTGCGTGGCGGAATCTTTTCCTTCAACATCAAGGGCTGGAATCCCCATGATGTTGGAATTCTCCTGGATGAGGCAGAAAACATCATGGTGAGAACCGGAAGGCTATGTGTCCACTCCTGGTTTAATGCAAAAGGCCTTGAGGGTTGCATCAGGGCCTCTTTTTATCTCTACAACACCGAAGAGGATGCAAGAAAATTTGCAGAAACTGTGAGAGGGATTGTAAGGGGGGATTGGCAATAACAAAAGAAGTAATCCTGTGTGGCGTTGACCCAATCCCTCTCCCCCTGATTGAGAAAAGTGTTATATAGAGATGCGTTTTCAATATTCAAAAAGGTGAAAGAAATGGTGGAATTCAAGGCAAATGTGGCTACACCCGAGGGCAAGACCTACACCTTCCCGGTGTGGGGAAATTACGCAAATTCGCTCATAGGAAAGAAGATTGGTGATGAGGTGGACGGTTTATTCGTTGGTTTGCCTGGCTACAAACTCGTGATCACTGGCGGCTCAGACAATGCTGGTTTTCCTATGCGGAAGGACATTGCAGGGCAGAAGAGAGTAAAGGTGCTGCTGAGTGAGAGCACTGGTTTTCATCCAAAAAAGAAAGGTTTGAGAAAGAAGGTTTCTGTTAGAGGGAATACAATCTCGCCGGAAACTGCACAGATAAATATGAAGATAATAGCGAAAGGGCCACATCCTGTTGAAAAGTTGCTGGAAGAAGCGAAAAAAAGATATGAGAGTGAGAAGGAAAAGAAGGAAGAGAAACCCAAGAAGTGAGGTAAAATGAAGGTACATGTGCAACCTGAGCTAAATGTTGGTATCGTGGGCCATGTGGACCATGGAAAGACCACGCTCACCTATGCACTTACAGGCGAACGCACAGATAGACTTTCTGAGGAGAGAAAACGGGGAATCACAATAAGGCTGGGCTATGCAGATGCAGAGTTTTACCAGTGCCCGAAATGTGAAGGGATAGAAGGATATACAAACTCTCCAACCTGTCCGAAGTGCGGTAGCCAGACAAATTTTCTGCGTTCAGTTTCATTTGTTGATGCACCTGGTCATGAGAGCTTGATGGCAACTGTGCTCTCTGGTGCTGCAATAATGGATGGAGCCTTGCTGATAATCTCTGCAGATGAGAAATGCCCCCAGCCCCAGACAAAGGAGCACCTTCTGGCTTTGCAGATTGCAAATGTCAAAAATGTTGTTGTGGCCCAGACAAAAATTGACCTGGTTAGCAGGGAAAGAGCAAAGGAAAGTTATAATGAAATCCGGAATTTTCTGAAGGGCACATTTGCGGAGAATGCCCCCATAATTCCAGTTTCTGCACATCATGGAATAAACATAGAGGCGCTTATCTTTGCTATCCAGAAGTACATTCCAACCCCGAAATTTGACGGCTCAAAGCCTCCGAGAATGTATATCGCACGCTCATTTGATGTGAACATGCCAGGCACACAACCTGAAAAACTTGTCGGGGGTGTGGTTGGGGGCACAATAATGCAGGGAAAACTCTCCATAGGGGATGAGGTGGAGATTGCACCTGGAAACCTTGAAATTGTGGAGAACCAGAAGGTTTATAACAACATTGTCTCCAGAGTTACCTCACTTTATGCTGGTGTTCTGCCCCTCAACGAAGCAAAACCTGGTGGTTTGATAGCTGTTGGAACGATGCTGGACCCCTCCCTTACCCGCTCGGATTCGCTATCAGGGAAGATGCTTGGAAAACCTGGTACCTTGCCAGAGATGAGGCAGAAGCTTGTTATAGAGGTTCATCTGCTTGATAGGGTTGTGGGCGTTGCATCTGAGCTCAAGGTGGAGAAACTGAAAACCTCGGAGACACTGATGCTGAACATAGGCACTGCAAAGACCAGTGCCCTGATTACGAGCACGAGGGAGGATATTGTGGAAGCAAATCTGAAGGTACCAGTTTGCTGTGAGGCAGGGGATAGGGTGGCTGTGAGCAGAAAGGTTGGTACAACCTGGCGTCTGATAGGTTATGGAATAATCAAGTGAGGATTTATGAGATACGATGCGGTTGTTGTGGGCGCAGGACCCGCTGGCATATTTGCTGCAAAGGAGATTCTGAAAGCCGGGAAGCAGGTGGTAATGATAGAGGAGGGTATGGAGGTTGAGAACAGGGCCTGTCCGATGGAGTTTGGCTCTGAATGCCTTAAATGCACTCCCTGCAATATAATGGCTGGCGTTGGTGGTGCTGGCACATTCTCAGATGGAATCCTTAACCTGAGGCCAGACATCGGTGGTGACATTACTGCTCTCGCTGGGAGTGAGGAGAAGGCTTTGGAACTTGTGAAAGAGGTGGATGCATTTTTTGCAAAACATGCACCTAACTCCACCCTTTACTTGCCAGATGAAGAGAACGCAAACTCGCTTGCAAGGAGGGCTGCTGCAGTTGGTGCAAGGTTTATTCCCATACCACAGCGGCACATCGGAAGTGACCACGCACCTTCCTCTATTGCCGGCATGTGCAATGAGTTGAAGGATGCGGGACTTAAAATTCTCACAAGGACAAGGGTTGAGGACATTCTGGTTGAGGGCGGGAAATGCAGGGGCGTGGTTCTGAGTGATGGCAAGGTGATTGAGGCAGGAGCTGTTGTGATCGCACCAGGACGTGTGGGTATCGGGTGGATGGAGAAGTTGATAGAGAAGCATGGAATAAAGGCAAGACATGGGCCCATAGACATCGGTGTCCGTGTGGAAGTGCCAGCTATTGTTATGGAGCCAGTTATAAAAATTAATCGTGATCCAAAGTTTCACATATTCACAAACAGATACGATGATTTTGTGCGCACTTTCTGCACGAACCACAGGGGTTTTGTGGTAAAGGAGAACTATGGCGAATTTATCGGTGTCAACGGGCACTCAATGAAAACGAGAAGTTCGGAAAACACAAACTTTGCTTTTCTCGTGAGAGTTGAACTCACTGAACCGCTTGAAAACACAACAGCTTACGGGCGCTCAATTGCAGAACTTGCAACAACCATTGGAGGAGGAAAACCCATTGTGCAGAGGCTCGGGGATTTGATAGCAGGGCGGCGCTCAACATTTGCAAGGCTTGCGAAGAATCCGCTGAAGGGAACGCTTGCAGATGTCACTCCTGGAGATATTTCAATGGCGCTTCCGTTCAGAATTGTGCAGAACATCCTTGAGGGTCTGGAAAAATTAAACCAGATTATCCCTGGTGTTGCTACAGATTCCACGCTTTTGTATGCTCCAGAGATTAAGTTTTATGCAATGATTGTTGATGTTGATGAAAACCTTGAAACCTCAATTCCTGGCCTTTTTGCCTGCGGTGATGGTGTCGGCCTTTCTAGGGGAATTGTGGGTGCTGCAGCAACAGGGATAATTGCAGGCAGGGGTGTTGCGGGGAGGTTGTAATGCTCCATGTGCTTCTCTGTGATGCAGAACTTGAACTCGTGCCTGAAGCTATTGCCTCACATCCTTCTGTTGTTGTGAACGCAAAAAAGAGGGGTAAGAAGACAACAAGGGTTTTGCTGGATGCAAATCTACATCATGCTGCAATGAGGGAGCTTGAGATGGGAGAAAGGAGAGGAAGACCAGACATCGTGCATTTTTTCCTCCTCCTTGCACTAGACTCAATTCTGAACCAGAAAGGACAGCTGAGGGTTTATGTACATACCAGAAACAACGAACTTATTCTTGTGGATCCGCTGACAAGGCTTCCGAAAAACTATCCGAGGTTTGTGGGACTTATAGAATCCCTGTTCAACAACTGGGTTGTGCCTAGCAAAGAAATGCCTCTGCTGAAGTTAATGCCAGGATACACATTCGAAAAATGCTTAAGTTACATACCTAAGAGTAGGGTTATTGTTTTTTCGCCAAAAGGGAAACTTGTAAGCCTGGAAAAATATTTCAGGGAAATAAAGGACGAGGATTTGCTCTGCGTTATCGGCGGTTTCCCGGAGGGGGATTTCCTGAGCAATGTTTACGCTTATGCAGATGATGTGCTCTCTATCTCAGAACAAACGCTCACAGTCTGGACTGTGCTCTCAGAAATCCTGGTGAATTATGAGAATGCAAGGCAGGGCAGAAATTCCTACTTCCTCCCAAGGCAAAATACCAGTTAAATAAAATCTCACAATTAGAGTGAGCGCAGAAAAATTAAAAAGGTTGAAGTGGAACCATAAGCCAGAAGGATTGGAAGAAAAAGGATGCAATGCTAAAAACAATATTTGTGGAGGAGATTTGAGCACAATCTTTAGCCAGGGCTGAAATCTTTACTTTCTATGGTATGAAGTGGCTAATCTTTTAATAGATGATAATATATCCAAATCCATGAACCTTGAGGAATTAAAACCATTCTATGCGGATTTAAATCCTCTTATCCTGGCGCGACTGGAAAAAAGGGTAAATCTTGAACAGAGAGGGCTCAATCTTTACCCTTACAAATTCGAAAAAACAATCTCGGCAAGGGAAATTCATGAAAGATTTGGAAGCCAGGGTCATGAACTGAGTGAAGAAACAGTGAGGATTGCAGGAAGGCTTATGCTGATAAGGGAGCATGGAAAGGCCTCCTTTGCCAATATCAGAGATGAATCCGGGAGCATCCAGGTTTATGCAAAACTTGACAATCTTGGAGAAACAAAGTATGGAATCTGGAAGCAACTGGATGTTGGAGACATTGTTGGAATTACTGGCAGGGTCTTTAGGACAAAGAGAGGAGAACTCACGGTAAGCATTGACAATTTTGAGATTCTCTGCAAGTCACTCAGGCCACTGCCAGAAAAGTATCACGGGATAAGGGATGTTGAGCTGAGATACAGGAAGCGGTATCTTGACCTTATAATGAACCCGGAGACCCAGAAAATTTTCACGCTCAGAAGTAAAATTGTTTCTGAAATCCGGCGGGAACTTGAAGCCCAGGGTTTTATTGAGGTAGAGACTCCAGTTCTTCAATCAGTTGCTTCAGGTGCTGCCGCAAGACCGTTCATCACCCACCACAACTACCTGGACCAGGACTTTTATCTGAGAATTGCCCATGAACTCCATCTCAAAAGGTTGATTGTTGGTGGTTTTGAAAAGGTTTTTGAGATTGGAAAGGCCTTCAGAAATGAAGATGTGGATGCCCAGCACAACCCAGAATACACGCTTCTTGAGCTTTACTGGGCCTATGTAGATTACAACGACATAATGGTGCTCACTGAAAACCTTGTTTACATGGTGGCAAAGAATGTGCTTGGTAAGGAGGTGATCGAGTATCAGGGGAACTCTATTGACCTGCGGCCACCATGGAAAAGGTTAAGTTTCCTGGATGCGTTGAAAAATGAGGGGATAGAGATAGACCTTCAGAAAATCACGAGAGAGGAGGCATTCCGGATTGGTGAAAGTGTGGGTGCTGAGATTAAGCCAGATTACCCAACAGGTAAGATCCTCATGAAGATATTTGAGAGGGTTTGCGAGGACAAGCTCACAGGTCCTGTGCACATCTATGACTACCCTGTGGATGTCTGTCCTCTCACGAAGCCTCACCGTTCCATCCCTGGTCTGGCAGAAAGATTCGAGAGTTATATTGCAGGAATGGAGATTGCAAATGCCTACAGTGAACTGAATGACCCGGCATACCAGCGAAAGATGTTTATGGCGCAACTTGAGGAGAGAAAGAGAGGCGAGGCAGAAATTTATGACTATGATGAGGATTTCTGTGAGGCCCTTGACTATGGCATGCCTCCCACTGGTGGTCTTGGAATTGGAATTGATAGGCTGGTGATGATACTCACGAATGCCCCTTCAATAAAAGAGGTGATACTGTTTCCCACTGTGAGCGCAACAAAATGAGAGATATGTGGAAAAAAATTCTTCCATGGCTTCTCTTTCTCTCTTTCTCCTTTCCCTGTGTCAGCGGTTTTGAGCTCTTCACAGATACGCCACCTGCATTCACAGAGGAAGACCTGAGGGTGCCTGAATATGTGGAGTTCAACCACACGCCAGAACCACCACCTGCACCTACCCAGGATATTTTCCCAGTTGTGAATTGTAAGCTCCAGCCATTGATAATCGGAGAAATTTATGCGGAGTTCGGGGGCACTGCAAGAATTTATTTGATTAACAACAACAGGAGTGATTTTCAGCGACCGAGCACTGATTTGTATGTGATAAACATATCAATAATCTGGCATAGCTCTATAAAAACAACAAAAAGTGTTGGGAAGTATGTCCCGGCAGGGGAAAAGGTTGACCTTGGTATCTGGAATTTTGAAACACCAGCGAGAGGAGGCACATACCTTTACAATTTCGAACTTACTGTATTTGGGAAGGATTTAAGCACTGGGAACTGGGCGGGCCCCAGAAACCTCACCTTCAAGGAGAGTGAGATAGAGGTTTTACCCCTGGGAAGCCCGTATAAAAACAAGGTCATTGCAAATGAAAAAAATATATACAGTGAGATAAATATTCTGGCCAGACCAACGCCAACTGTTGAAAGAAAGTTGGAGGATATCAGAGCAAACACAACAAGGGGATACACCACGCTTCTTTTGCTCGGAATCTTTGAGTTTGTGTGTGGAATTGAGTATGCTCAGGAGCCAAATGGCACAGATTACTGGCAAACTCCTGATGAAACCATGGGCCTTGGTGCAGGAGACTGCGAGGATTTTGCAATTCTCATAGCTTCACTTGTGAGTGCAGCTGGTGGCACTGTTAGATTTTGCTATACCAGCAACCATGCTTTTGCCGTGGTTTATGTCGGGAAAAATTTTTCAGAGATAGAGAGAGCAGTTGAAGGGTTTTATTTTCAGAGGATGAACATGGTGTTCCTGAAGGATGAGTTTGGATACTGGGTTGTTGCAGACCCTGCAGGGGAGCCCTACCTCGGAGGATTACCTGTTAGTGGAATTCCCACAGGAAAGAATAATGGCACATGGGACTGGCACTTAAACTCAACATTCCTTGGAGTTATTGATGTGACCTTGAAGGATTATAAACCCTTTTCCTCCTATCTCCTCTACATTTATGTAGCACTAGTCGTGATTTTTGGAATAATTGCAGGAACCCTGGTCTATGTTTATTCTGGGCCCAGGTGCATCCATTGCGGGAAAAGAATAAAGAGGCAGGAAGTTGTGGGATGCTATAACTGCGATGCCTCCTACCATTTTGCATGCCATTCCACACTCTACTTCTGCAGGAATTGCAACGCACCGTTTAGAGAAATTCCTGTGCAGGCACCCACCCTGACCCCAAAAGAGATATATAGCACTAATTCAATGGATTCCACAAACAGAGTTTGGGAGGCAAAAAATGAGGAAAAGATGGGTTGAGGTTTCTGGATTTGCATTGGTAGTTTGTGCCCTGCTCCTTGCTGCATCTTTTTCCTCCTCAGCTGCTCCAGACACCAGGGTAGCAGGTGGAAAAAGCAAAGGGGCTACACCCTATGGCGGTGTGTTCAAGATTGGTTTCATGAGTGATGTGAAAGCCCTGAACCCCTGCGTACCAAACGATGTCTGGAGCTGGGCTGTGCTGGACCTTATCTATGAGAGCCTGAGCGTGCCCTCAAAACAGACAGGGGAGCCAATTCCATGGATTGCCGAGAACTGGACAATGGATACAGAAGATGGGCTTAACTGGACTGTGAGAATTCGCCAGGGAATAAAATGGCATGATGGAATGCCGCTGACAGCAGATGATGTTGTGTTCTCCTATAATTTTCAAATTACAAACTATCCTTGTGGATTCAACCACTTCTGTATTGACCTTACCCCGCTTCCAGGAGCTACTGACAGGAACGAAACATACTACAATGGTATCCAGAAAGTAGATACCTATACTGTAAAATTTGTTCTCTGGAAGCGATGCTCCACATTTTTTTCGCATTGCCTGGCCATTCCAATCCTTCCAAAACATATCTGGAGAAATCACTGGGATGACAAGACAAGCTGGAACATGGATTACAACCCAGTAACTGGAGAGGCAAATGTAATTGGTTCTGGACCCTTCAAGTTCAAATACTGGAAACAGGGTGTTGAGGTAAAAATTGAGCGAAATCCAGATTATTTTGCGAAAACAATACTGGAGGATGGAAACCAGTACAGGGCACCTTTTGTGGATGCAATCCAGATCTTTATCTACCAGAACATGGATGCAATGGTTACAGCGCTGAAGCAGGGAGCGATTGACTATATATGGTGGAGTATTGACCCTTCCTGGATTCCTGTTATTTCCCAGATTTCAGGCACAAAAGTATTTGTAAACGCTGATAGAGGATACTACTATCTCGGCTTTAACCTTATGCATCCGTTTGAGGGTTATGATGAAGGCACTGGTTATCAGCCAAGACATGATGAGAACGACCCGATAACCTATCCAAATCCGCAGGCTGGCAATGACGCGGGCCTTGCATTCAGGAGAGCAGTTGCGCACTGCATTGACAAGGACTACATTGTTTCACAACTCCTTCAAGGGCTTGGAGAGAAGGGCGTTTCTGTAGTTCCTCCTTCCTATTCCCTATGGTACAATGATAGTTTACCCCAGTATCCCTATAACATAACCAGAGCGAAGGCAATACTTGATGCTGCAAATTACAATGACACTGATGCCGACGGCTGGAGGGAGGACTATACGGGAAGGAAGATGGGAGGTGGACAGATAGAGATTCTTACCCCACCAGTATACTATGACCCTGTCAGGGCAGAAGCAGGGAAGCTGATTGCAAATGCAATGAGACTGGCTGGAATTAACGCGGTCTCTCAACCCACGGCCTTTGGTGAGATTGTAGATAGCGTCTTTGTGAACAGGACTTTTGAGATGTTCATCCTTGGCTGGAGATTAGGCCCTGAGCCTGACTGGCTCTATGATTTCTTCCACTCAAAGTTTGACTGGTATAACCCGGCAATTGGAGATGGAGGGAACAATCCCCACGCCTACAGAAATCAGGAATATGACACTCTTGTGTCCCAGATTGAAACCGAAATGAATCTTTCAAGAAGGGTTCAGATTGTAAAGGACTGTCAGGGTATAATTGCACATGACATGCCAGTTAATGTGCTTTACTACAGAAGTGTTGTGGAAGTTGCTGATACCTCAGAATGGACTGGATACCATGATATGCCAGGAGGTATTGGCAATTTCTGGACTATGAGAGAGGTCCATCATCCAGTGATACAGCCGCAGTTGTGTGGTTATTTGTGGGCAGAGCCCGCTCACATCCCAGGCATAAAGAATGCCACGCTGAGGATAATAGCAAGTTTAGTTAACCCAGAGGGAGCTCCATATCCAAATGTGAGTGTGAATATCAGTTTTTCACCAGCACTTAACTCCCAGTACTTCACAATAGATGCAACACAGAAGAAAACCGGTGCTGATGGCAAGGCAGTTTTCCTGATAACCTGCATTGAGAACTATCCGCAGGATACGGTTTTCAGGGCCACAGCTGAGGTAACAGATGGTGTGCACAATGCAACAGCGGAAACATACTTTGCAATCACAATGCCAGGCCTCAATGTAGAGGTCACAAGCCCGAAGGTTGTTGAGGGCACCGCAGGAAATGTGTTCTGGT
>JAWACX010000028.1:0-13598 GCA_038896575.1 Thermoplasmata archaeon | reverse complement strand
GGTTGGCGGCGTGGATTACGCAGCCAGTGCAAAGGACCTGAAGGTGAAGGCAAAGGCAGCAGCACCAACACCAGGATTTGAGGTGCTTGGAGCAATTGCAGCGATTGCAGCAGTTGCAGGAATTCTGGTGTACACCAGAAGGAAAGAACACTAAAACCCTTTCCCAAAATTTTTTTAATTTTTAATTTATTTTGTGTTTCTTGAATTTTAGAAAAAAATTAGAATTATTGGAGGGGTACCCAGAATTCTCCGCCTCTGAAGTATATCCAGGCCCATTTCTCACTGCCCACAAGCACTACATCCTTAACTCCGAAGAGTTCACCTACCAACGCAATATCCACGACCTCTGCAGCGGTGGAAGGTGAGGCATAGATTTTTCCATACTTCCCAGGAACCATGTAGTAGTTTGCACTGCTTATCACTGAAACAGAGGAACTGATAACCCAACCCGGCTTCTCATCGTACCAGATTTTGTACCATGTAGCTCCGTTGAAGGTCACGGTCTCTACTGCAATATAAATCTGGCCTGCATAAACTGTACCAATCTTCGGGAAGGATGTTGAGGGCCCTGCTCGGACATTCAAGCTCGAACTTGCAACTTTAATGTACTTTGGAGTTGTTGTTCCCTGTGGTTCAATGTGGTAGAAATTGTATCTGGTAAAGAATGCCATGTAGTAATCCCAGGGATAGTGGTACCGATTGTTGGTGTGTGCATTCACCTTTGCGTTTGCACCGCTTCCCTCCACAATTGTAAGTGTGTGAATCCAGTGGTCTCCTTCTGCATCTCCGAGGAGAATAATATCACCAACTGTCATGTACTCGGGAATCGTGCCATTCCATTTTCCATCTGCACCCTTTACAATGTAAGAAAATCTCACATTCTCCTGCTTCACAAGATGGGTATGCAAATTGTCCACATACGGGATAGTGCCATGGGGGTCTGCACCAATAACACCATAGCCCTTTCCATCAGTGCCTTTCCAGATACTTAAACCCCCGGAAATTTGAGCCTGACTCCCGAAATTCGCACAATCACCGCCTTGCAGGGAATAATCTGAATAATCGGGATTGTAGTTGTTCCAGTAGAGGTCAGAATATGCTGCAGTGCGCTCCCGCAGGTACTTCTCAACAACCGGGAGTTGTCTGGGTGCATTTATACTGATGTAAGCTGTAAGGGTGTAACTTCCAGAACCAGAATATCTTTCAACCAGAATGTAGTATGTGCCAGAGGGATTGCTTATCACTATGTTCTCGTTCGAGGTTTTTCCATTGCTCTTTGCATCATAGGAATTTCTGGAAGGTTTCTGTCCCTTCTTCACAAACAGGTCGAAGTCTGCGTTGCTTGGACCTGTGAGCAATATCCTCAACCCTGTTGCGGAACTCACAGTAATCCTGTAATATGCCTTCGGGCTGGTGGCATCAAGGGTGCCAGTTCTTGGAATCCCGCTTGTCAGTTCAACAGCCTCATTCGGATTGCTTCCGCCTCCACCACTGCTGCCTCCATTGCTGCCTTCAACTGTTGCCGTGATTGTATAACTCCCAGAACCCTTGTAAGCATAGACCATCACATAGTATGTGCCAGAGGGATTGGTAACAGTTACCTGCTCATCACTTGAACTTGTATAGCCCCTTGCATCATAGCTTGTGGTTGTTGGCTTTGCGTCCTTCTTTATGTAGAGGTCAAAATCAACACCAGAAGTGTTCGGGCCGTCAATTTTCACAACAAGCTTTGTCCCGCTGGTCACAACAATCTTGTAATAGTCCTTTTTACCGGCACCGCTCAAACTCCCGCTCATTGTTGTGTTCAGAGCAAGGTCTGTGTCCACATCATCTGCACTTCCAATCCTCACATTCACCACAGAGAAGAGCATGCTGATTGCCAGCATTGCTATTACTGCACCCGCCACACCCGCTACCATTCTCCCCTTTCTTTTTCTTGCCTCCATTTTTAACACCCCTATGTAGTTAACTACATGGCAACAGAGTATATAAATGTTTCCATTATTAACTACAATAAAGAGTTAACACGAATACGCCCGCAAAGGAAAAAATCCCAAACCTTTATTTCCACGAGCTTTTTTTATGGGTTAATGAATCCGCTACAGTTTTTCAGGGACCAGATAACAAGAGAAGTAGAGGCAGTGCTGGGCACAGAAATAGAGTTTTTGGTTGAGGAGCCCCCAGAGGGGCTTGGGGATTTCTGTGTAAAATGCTTCCAGATTGGAAAAAAGCTGGGTAGAGCCTCTGAAGAGATTGCCAGGGAACTTGCAGCGGGAATTAGAAGCCAGGTGTTTGAAAGGGTTGAGGCAAGAGGGGGCTATCTCAACTTCTTTGTAAACCCGAAGGAACTGGCAAAAGTTGTGCTTGAAACAATACTAAGGGAAAGAGAGAACTATGGTAATGGGCAGAAGAAGGGCAGGATAATTGTGGAGCATACAAGTGCAAATCCAACAGGGCCCCTGCATGTGGGCAGAGGGAGGAATCCAATCATCGGAGATACACTTGCAAGAATACTGAGGGTGCTGGGATATGAGGTGCTTACTGAATACTATGTGGATGATATGGGGCGGCAACTTGCAATTCTGGCCTGGGCCTACAAAAAATTCGGGGTTGGGGGAGTAAAAAGTGAGAGGGAGAAGGAGGACCACATACTCGTTGAACTTTACAGAAAGGGAAATGAAATGTGTGAGAGCGATGAGCGTGTAAGGAGGGAGATTGAGGAAACAATAAGGGAGATAGAGCGGGGTAACAGGGAAGTTATTGCCCACCACCGGGAGATTGCAGCGCTTTGCATGAAGGGCATCATAGCCACACTTGAGCGTTGCAATATTCACATAGATAGCTTCGTCTATGAATCCCAGTTCTTGCTTGATGGTAGCGTTTATGAGGTTATTGAAAAACTGAAAAAATCTAGATATGCAGGTTGTGAGAATGGTGCCTATTACCTGGACCTTGCACCCTTCGGATTCCATGGCAAGGACAGCAAATTTTTCTTCACAAGGAGTGATGGAACCTCACTCTACACTACAAGAGACATTGCCTATCACATCAATAAATTTGGAAGATGCGATTATGCAATAAATGTTCTGGGCGAGGACCACAAACTTCAGGCAAGGATGGTTGCAATTTCTCTGTCTGAACTGGGAGTCGAGAAAAAGCCAGAGGTTCTATTTTATTCCTTCGTCTCCCTGCCTGAGGGAAAAATGTCAACCCGAGCTGGAAGGGTTGTTTACCTGGATGACCTAATTGATGAGGCAATTGCCAAGGCAAGGGAGGAAGTGCTGAAGCGGGGGAGGGAGGAAAAGGTGGACCTGGAAAAAGTGGCTAGGGCAGTCGGGATTGGAGCTATAAGATTTAACATTGTGAAAATTCAACCGGAAAAGCAGATTGTTTTTAGGTGGGAGGAAGCCCTCAACTTTGAGGGCAATTCGGCACCTTTTGTGCAGTATGCGCATGCCAGAGCTGCAGGAATTCTCAGAAACGGAAATGTGGATACTACAAAGATAACCTTTGAGCCAGAGAAAATTCGGACAGCTGAGGAGGTTGCACTCCTCAGGAACCTTGCAAAATTCCCTGATGTTCTGGAAATTGCAGGGGAGCAAAGGAAGGTCTATCTTCTGGCCCAATACCTCCACAAACTTGCAGAAAGTTTCAACGCCTTTTATCGGTATGTTCCTGTGCTGAATGCAGGTGAGGAGAGGGAGACCAGGATTGCAATTGTGTTTGCAACTAAGTGTGTGCTTGCAAAAGGGCTGGAATTGCTTGGGATTGAGGCACTGGAGGAGATGTGATGTACACCACTGATGTCAAGGTTTATTTGAAATGGAATGAAAAATTTATTTTGAGCGAAGGAAGGTATGCAATCCTCAAAGCAATTGAAGAAACAAATTCACTGGCAAAGGCAGCATCCAAACTGGGAATGTCCTATCGGTATCTTTGGGGTGTTCTGAAAAAGATTGAGGAGACCTGCGGGGAGAAAGTGGTGGAGCGGGAGCGAGGCGGGCGGAGAGGCGGTTCTGCCTGGCTTACACAAAGAGGCAAAGAAATCCTTGAAATATTTGAGCGGGAGAATATCACAATAAAAAATTATGCCAGATACAAACATCTCAGAAAGCCACTGCTCACTGCTGATGGTGTTCTCATAAAAAACGGAAAAATATTACTTATCAGGAGAAAAAATGAGCCCTGGAAGGGAATGTATGCCCTCCCTGGTGGGTTTGTGGAGTATGGAGAACGTGTTGAAGAAACTGTGCTGAGAGAGGTTAAGGAGGAAACAGGGCTTGAGGCAAGAATTCGCTGCCTCGTGGGTGTCTATTCTGCCCCGGAGCGGGACCCCAGAGGCCACATAATTACAGTTGCCTATCTTCTTGATGTTCCAGCGCTCGAGAGGGCAAAGGCTGGTGATGATGCCAGCGCTATAAAAATTTTTGAAATTGAGAATCTCCCTCCCCTTGCCTCTGACCATAAGAAAATCATACTGGATGCTGTGGGAATTCTCAAGAAACAGGAATCGGGAGGTATGGATTGAGCATAGCAACGCACCCTTTTCCCTAGCCAAGACCTGAGAAAAAGTTAAATACCATATTTTAATTCCATCTCATGGAAGAGCACCATGAACAAAACAGCGGTTGAGGGTGGAGGTCTAGCGGAGATGAGGGAAGCGGGTCATGGTGAAGGCCCTGAGGATGTGGAAATTCGTGAAGGAGAAGTTTATGTGGTGGAAACAAAGAGCCTTGACAAAGCCCATGATTTTATAGCACGATACATTCAGGAGCAGGATAGAGAGAACAAAAAATACATTGTGAACATTTTCACGAGGCACATGCCAGTTGTGAATGGACATTACAAGAATGCAGGAGTTTGTGGGAATGTCTATGAAATCTCCACCCTGACAGGAAAAAATAGAATTTCGCCAGCATCGCTGAGTTATATCAAGCACATGGTTTCTTCCTCAGCCTTCGGAGAGAAAAAACCGCTCTTTGTAATTGATTGCATTGATGTGATGGGGATGTACACAGAGGAAAAGAAGATATGGGCATTGCTAGAAGAGTTAAGGGATATTGTCACAGATAGGAAAGGAATAGGGTTCATGATAATTGACCCTGCAACCTATGATGAGAGGCAACTTGCCCAGTTGAAAAGATTCAAGAGCACGATAAGGCTCTGAATTCAAACAATCGGAATCACTCTTACCTTGATTTCCCTCGGTGCTGGTTTTGAGCCACATTTCGGTGAACTCACATACTTTTCAATACTGAACCCATAGAATGGAGTATGTGGAAACTCACCGGCAATCAACGGCACAGATTCAAGTTTCTTAAGCACGAGGTTTATATCAGATAACTGGCTTATTGTTTCAAATGTTGCTCCCCTGTATGTGACAAAAATGCAGTTGGAGCCTGTTTCCCTTATCACCTTTATAAAATTCATTATCTCCACAGCCCCTATATTTCTGTATGTGTAGAAGAGTGCCTCCGCATCAATCACAAACAGATATGGAGGCTCTATCCCGATTCCAGCTTTCAAAACCTCCTGTGAGAGCTCTCTGTTCAAATCTGTGCCCTCCAAAAGCATCTGATTTTCCAGGCGTTCACTTACCATCTGGACATAGGTATGGAGCTGGAGGAACCTCAGATGGGTTCGGAAACGCTCAGTGCACTCCTTGGAGGAACTAAAATACTTAAGGCAGTCCTTCACATTTATTACCCTTGGGGGCATACAGAAAACACCCTTCCCTGACAACAAATGCCAGGCAATAATTTTTTTAAGGAAAAGGTACTGGTCTGCAACTGTCAGTCCCTCATCCGTGAATAGGTTGAGAATCACACCTTTCGTGCCCAGATCTCCTATTATTTTATCCACTCTCTCAATTTCAGTAACGAATGGATTTTTCCCATGGCCTTCAAAGGTGTTGAATAAGTTCACATCTTCAGGCTCTGGCGGAGGTAAGGCTGTGAATCTTCCACCTTCCAGGGTATATAGATAATGGCTCCGTGATACTCTCATACCTCTGAGCTTTCTGATTTCCATTGTTCTCAATGTTCGGTTGTTCACGATACGCATTTCAAGGGAGACCACACCATCCGCAAGGTAATCCAGCATGGCTTCTGGAGTTTCCACCACAAACAGGATTTTTGTATGTGCATTCTCAACAAGGTCCTTCTCAAGCACATAAATCAATTTTGCCGGGCTTATCCCGTACTTCTCACAAATCCCCTCAACAGAATCAATCACCACGAGCGTTGATTTTGGCAGCGCTTTTTCCACCACATCATACACCAGGTCAAGTTCCTCAACTGGAGAGCTAACTGATAGTGTGATTTCTCCATGCTCAAATAAGGGTTCACCACCATCCTCAATAAACCCCTCCAGTTTCCTCAACTCAGTCCTCTCTACCCTTGGCCCTTTCCTTTCTGCCGCCTCCTTTTTCAATGTTAGCTTTTCCATCTCCCTCACAACCTTCATCATTTCCCCTTCCTCAACCATCTGCTTCAACCAGGTGAAGTGGTCGTAGAGGGCACTATCTGCAACCCTCGAGGTGAGATAGTAGGTGTTCATGAGGTGCCGCATCTTCTCCATTATTTCAAGGGCAAGCGTGGTCTTCCCAGTTCCTGCAGGACCCCTTATCAGGAGCGACCTTCCCGCTTCTCTATTCAGAAAGTCAAATATTTCCGGCGGTATCTTTCCCTTCAGCATCTTCTCCACCCTTTCCATTTTCTTCTGATTTCATCATCAACATTACTACTCTTTCTTCCTTGCCAGAAGGCTGCCTAGCCTCTTCCGCAATCAACTCGGCACTTTTTTCAATTTGTGATTCTGGGACATCCATGAGAGTAAGTCTCACCTTCATCTTTGTCCCTTCATAGTAGATTTGAACATTTTTCACCAAAGACCTATACAGATAAATTCTTTTTCCTTCTCTTGTGAGCACACGGTCTGCGACCTTCAAAAGCCCCGCGTTTTCAAGCGTGTGGATTCTCCTGTAGCATTGCGCAATTGGAATTCCAAACCTCTCAGAAAGTTCAAGTGCAGATTTCGGTCTCCGGGAGGTGGCAATCAATATCCTTGCTGCATAGGGGTCTGTGAGCAACTGTGCGAGTTCCAATGCATCAAGGTTCATTTGGGGTTTGGAGAACCTTGTTAATATAAAAACTTTTTGTGAGGGTTTGGTGAATGCATACAAAATTCTGCTATTTTTGTTCCTGTTTCCATCTTTCCCGCATTTTAACCGCCAATCCTTTCCTTAACTCTACCATCTCAATACCTGAGAGCACCGCAGTGCCTGTACCTACTGGCATGGAATTCTGAACAATAACAACCTCATCACCAGCCCTTATGTCCTCACTAGCAGAAATAATGCCTGGAACAAAAATATCCCCCTTGATTTCAAAATCCCTGATTTCTACACACTTTATTCCCTGGCTGGCCAGAATTTTTCCTCCCTCCCTCAAAACCAGAATCTTGCCCTGCTCCTCCTGCATTCTGAAAGCCTCATCACCGAGCCAGATGCTCCAGTCCCACCTCTTTCCCTTTATCCTTGCCTCCTCCAAAAACCCTGTATCAATTCCCTGGAACTGGAACTGGAGGGCGTTCTTAACATCCTCCTGGAGCCTTTTTTTTGGATTCCCAACTCCCAAGTTGAGTTCATCTATCCTTCTTGCCAGTACTTCAAGGCTCTCTTCAGAGGTTACCTCTGCAGTGCATGCGTTCTCAAGTCCAAAATGTTCCACAACAAAATTATAGTCCTGGGGCAAGTATGCAAGAACATGCCTGTAGTTCCCTACAAAGCCTTTAAGTCCTTCAATCACAACCCCCTTTTCTTCCATATCCCAGTGTCCTGTCACAGGTATATCGTATGCATTTGCAGGATAAAAATTCTCTAGTTCTTCAGGCACCACACCAAGCGGGGAAGTGAGGGAAACCACATGGATGTTTGGTCTTACACCAGTATTTACCAGCACCTCCTCAATTTTCATATGGGACCGGGAGCTGTGGTAAGGTTTTTTTGCAGAACAGGGAACCAGAAGAAGGAGGCTGGCATTTACACCCCTATACCCCTTCAGCCTCTCCCTGTATCTCACCACATCTACCCTGTGGAGGGATTCCTTTGAGTTTGCATAAAATTTTTCTCCGCTCACTGGCCATAACTTTTCAAAAAATTGGTAGTTTAGTAAGTCCATGTACCGAAGCAAAGCCACAAGCTCTGGCTCAGCACGCACCCGCATCTCCACCAGTTCCCTCAACCTTCCTATGCATGCAAATCTCTCCACAACCTTCAACTCCTGCTCCAGAAGTGAAAAATTTTCATCTCCTGTCTTTTCCTCACATTGCAGGAGGCCCTCAGGCAGGGTGAGCACCCCTTTCTCTCCCAGAAATCTTGCCAGGGCATCATCAAAAACATCTATGCGGAGAGATGCAAGCACCGCAAGCCTTGAGGGCAGAGCAATTCCAGGCAAATACAGGAGTTTTCCAAACCCGATAGCCTTTCTTATCTCAAGAATTGCCTCAACAAACATCCTTGGATGCTGGTAAAGTTGGAGACCCCTTGGAAAAAAGCAGAACTCCTCCTTGAAGCCCCGAAAATCCACAAGTTTCTTCCAGTCAATTACAACAATCCAGTCCCCGACAACCTTCCAGGGCTCCTCAACATTCTCAAACGAAAGCGGGGCTGGAAAGTAGCCCTCCGGGTTACCAAACACCACATCAGGCATCCTCAACTCAAAATTTTTTCCCTCCGTGGTTTCTCCAACCAACAAATTTCCCTTAACTCTCAACAACGCTGGAATTTTAATTTTTCCAGCAGGGGAATGAAAGTACCCCAGGATTGCAGAGCAATCTTTTCTTATGGCCTCAAAACTCATCCCTTCCCCTCCATGTGGTGTTGAGCACCTCGTAAATCTCCCTCGCCTTTGCCTCACCCAGTCCCCTTACCTCCATCAATTCCTCCACCCTTGCGTTAAAAACCCTTTTTGGGGTCCTGAAATGTTCCAGCAATCTCCTTGAAATCACTGTTGAAACCTCAGGAAGCCCTGCAACCAGATACTCCTGCAGTTCTGCCATGCTCTTTGGCTTTTTCTCAAACCTGATTTTCGGGAGGCCGGAACCATTGTTCATCCGTTTTATCATTTGATAGAGAAATCCCGCAGTTTCCCTGGAATCTTCAAAGTTCAGAACAGGGATGCGGAAATCCATGCACAAAGCGGAGATTGCACCATAAACTGCTGCAATTGCCACATTTCTCCTGTACTCGTTCCATTTTCCCTCAACCACAATCAGGGGATTTGAAAAGGCCTGACAGAGCCCTTTGGCCTGCTCAAAAATTCTTCCATCCAGAATTGAATTAACAAAGTCCTCAACTGTTTTCCGCTCCACGACCACACTGTCAGAAATCAGATAATCCCCAACCTCCAGCACCCTGAACACTACATGAACCCCGAGCCTTGAAAGCTCCCTGTGAATCTCAGAGCGGATTTCTCTTCGGTCTGCAATTATTTCGAGCGGTCTTTCAGCTGCACCGAGGAAATCGTCAAGGGTGAGCTGTCCTTTCCCGGGCCTTTCTTTCTTTTTTCTTTCCTCCCCTCCAGGCACTTCCTTCACAACAATTTCCTCAACCTTCTGCTTTTCCTCAGCCTTTTTCTTTTCCTCGGCCTTCAAAAATTCCTTCTGCACCTCCTTTACAATCCGTTGCATTTTCTTCTCCTTCCTCATTGAGGCGAACAATCGCCCCATATCCAGGGTGTCCAGGGTGACGAGAAAATACACCTTCCCCCTGTATCTCCTCCCGGTTCTGCCCCTCCGCTGTATTAACCTCTTTTCCGAACCAACTGGCTCGTAGAAAATCACCATGTCCATTGAAGGAATGTCCAGTCCTTCCTCAGCCACAGAAGTAGCACAGAGCACATTGAACTCCCCCTTTCTGAACTTCTCCAAAATCTCTATCTGCTCCTTCTGCCGCATTCCCTTTGAATTTTTTTTGGATGCCTGGCCGTAGAAGAGCGATGCTCTGACCCCTGGAATCTCTTTGATCTTTTCATGAATGTAGATAAGGGTTTCCCGGACCTCTGCAAATATCAGCACTCTCGAATCTGGCTTTTCTGCAAATTGTCTTTCAAGGATTTCCTTTATCTTTGGAATTTTTGGGTGCTCCACCTTGCATTCCTTTGCCCTGAGCACTGCCTCCAGCACCTTTGGATGCTTCGCTGCTTTTACACTTGCCCTTGAGGCATCTGCATCCTGTGCATCTGGCAGGAGCTTGTTCTGGTAGTAGGCAAGAAACTGCTTCACACCCTGTGTCTCCACAAGCTGGAGGGCATAATGGAGTTTTTGCAGGATAGCAATGTAAGAGCGAGCTGTAAAAAGGGAACTCTCCTTTTTCTGTGCAATCATAGCCTCAATCCTTCGAGTTACATCCTCTATTCGCGAGAAACTCAGGCCTTTCAGTGTGAGCGAAATCCCGAATTTTTTGAGTATCTCAATGTACTCTGCAATGGCCTCCTTGATCAACCTGCTGATTCTCTCAATCTCAAAAGGGAGTGTTACATATTCCCACTGGTAGAGAAAACCATGGACATAGGGTGCTACATCCGGGTCTGTTTGAAGCCTTATTTCTGCCCAGTTCAGGTTCAAATTGTGGCAGATTTCCAGCACCTTTTCCTTTTTCGCCCCCGGAGATGCGGTCAACCCCATTGTTCTGATGTTGTGTTCCCTGCAGAGCCTCCCTATTTCCACATAATCATAGTTTCCCACACCCTTGTGTGCTTCGTCAAATATAACAAGGCCAAAATTCTCAATGCTAATTCTTCCAGCCACTAAATCATTAACAATGAGTTGAGGTGTGGAGACAATGATTACCGCTTCCTCCCATAACTCTTTTCTCTTCTTCCATGAGACCTCACCTGTAAACAACGCAACTTTTTCCCTTTCAATGTTAATGAATTTCAATATCCCTTCCTCGTACTGCTGCACAACAAGTGGTTTTGTAGGTGCCAGAAAAAGCACCTTTTTTTCCGGGCTTGCACCTGTTTTTTTGAGGAAATCCGCTACCACAATGAGTGCAATCATGGTTTTGCCCACGGATGTTGGAAGCACTACCAGCGTATTCCTTTCAATGCACTTTTTGCTTATGTTTATCTGGTACTCTCTTTCCTCAATGAGTTCTCTCCTCAAGTATGGATTTCCTTCAAGCATGATTTCAACCATTAACTGCTAATATAAATCCTTTGAGCCTACATGTAGGTATTTCCCCCACCTTCTCTCCGCTTCCACATCCTAGGATAGATTCCACGCGGCATCAGTACCCTGAGCGGATGGAATGCCAGGCCATTCTTCGCCTCTAGGATTTCTGCACTGCTCAGTTTTGCTTCAGCATAACACACAGCCTCTCCCTTAAGGGTAAACACACCTACCACATCACCCCTTGCAATATTCTCACTCAGCTGCGCAATCCCGGGTACATTAATGCCTGCACCATGGCACACAGCATCTACTGCCGAATCCTTCAATATCACCTTTGGCAAATGCTCAAGCATTGCTTCCATTGGCAAGAGACATCTGTTAAGTGGAGCATCAACACCCTCCTTGTAGAATTCCCAGGCATCCTTCAAATCCTGGAGCTTTACTGCCTGGCTTTCTGTGAAATTTGCAGTTCTCACCCTTCTCAACTCCTGCATTTGCGCGCCTGTGCCTAGCACCTCACCAATGTCCGTGCAGAGCGTCCTCACATAGGTACCCGAGTCACAAACAACACGGAAAAGCACGAATCTGCCACTAATTTCAAGCAGATTTAGTGCATGAATCCGCCTCACCCTTAACTCCCGCTTCACAGCTGCTCTGACTGGCGGTAGCTGATATATATCTCCAATAAATTTTCCAAATACCTCTTTTATCCTTTTTTCCTCCGCATCACCGTGGAGCCGCATAAGTGCAATGTATTCTTTAGTCCCCAAGAGAAGGCAGGGAAGTGCCTTCGTCGCCTTATCCAGGGCTACCGGGAGTACCCCGCTCACCTTTGGATCAAGGGTTCCTGCGTGCCCTGCCTTTGAAAGCCCGAAAATCTGTTTTACCCATGCAGTAACCTGGTGACTCGTGGGTCCCTGGGGCTTATCCACTATTACAAGCCCATAACGGAGCCGTTCTTCCATTGTACGCAAGGATGGAGATTTGCCCCATCTTGGGTCCGTTTCCGCCTCTGAAAGCACAATCATCAATCTGCAAATAGGGTTGAAGGATAAAGAGTTTTCTGGAAATTTGAAATTCCTGGAAAAAACTTGAAAAAGAAAAAAATTTAGTGTTCTAAAAAAAATTTAAGAGGAGGTGGCTTTAATTGTGAAACTACCAGAGCCAGAGTATGAATAGACCAGGATGTACCAGGTCCCACCTGATGGGCCAGAGATTGTGATGGTCTCAGTTGATGTGTAGCCTATGCTTCTGTAGTCGTAGGAGGAGGTGGATGGAGTTGCTCCGAGTTTCACATAGAGGTCAAAGTCAGTACCGCTTGGCCCCGTGAGTTCTATCTTCAGCTGTGCTTTGCCTGTCGGGATTGTTATATAGTAGTAGGCCTTCGCACCGGTACCGCTCAGTGAACCCGTGGTTGGCACACCATCAGTTAACTGCCCGGCATCTACTGTATTTGAGGTTGTTGCCTTGATTGTAAAGGTTCCAGAGCCAGAGTAGGAATAGACATAGATGTACCAGGTCCCTGCAGCAGGATTTGTGATTGTGATAGTCTCTGAGGAGGAGGAAGAGGTTGCACTGTAATTGTAGCTTGTTGTGGTTGGAAGTGCACCAATTTTTACATACAGATCAAAGTCAGTTCCACTTGGCCCCGTCATTTCAATCTTCAGCTGGGCTTTGCCTGATGGAATTGTGATGCTGTAATACTTTCCGTCCTTTGAGGCACTCAGTGAGCCCGTTGCTGGCACTCCATCAGTAAGCTGGGTAACATTTGTGCTTGAGGTGCTCGTTGTGGCCTTGATTGTGAATGTTCCGGAGCCGGAATAGGAGTACACCATGAAGTACCAATCACCAGCAGAGGGATTTGTTACATTAATTGTCTCGGTTGAGGTTGAGCTGATGCTCCTGTAGTCATAACTTGAGGTTGTTGGTTTTGCTCCGAGTTTTACATAGAGGTCAAAGTCCGTGCCACTTGGCCCTGTAAGCTCAACCTTCAACAGGGTCTTGCCCGAGGCTACACTCAGCATATAGTACTTTGCATCTTTGGTTGCACTCAGTGAGCCAGTTGCCGCAACTCCATCTGTGAGCACAATCACATCGGAAGAGTTTGCAAGGGTTGTGAATGTGTAGTCAGAACTTGTTGCAAGGTTGCCTGCGGCATCCGCAGACTTAACTCTGAAGTGATAGGTGGTTGAGGCGGTTAATCCTGAGAGGGAAACTGAATGGGAGGTAACCCCGCTTGAGCCTGTAGCGGTCTGGCCATAGGATGTTGTTGTGCCATACTCCACAACGCTTGTGCTTGGCTCATCCGTTGTCCAGGTGATTGTTGCTGAGTTTGCGGTTATCCCACTTACCGCCACATTTGAAATTACAGGTGGTGTGGTGTCACTTCCAGTTCAGGTTGTGTATGTGTAGTCAGAACTTGT
>JAWACX010000027.1:5760-13777 GCA_038896575.1 Thermoplasmata archaeon | reverse complement strand
CTTTGGCGGCTTTCGAAAAGGTGCTTGAAATGCGACCAGAGTACACTGAAGCGGCAATTGCAAGAACAAGAATCCTGATACTCAGGGGAGAGTTTGATAAGGCGCTGGAGCTCACAAAGAAAGCGGTAGCAACAAAACCAGAAAATCCCAGTGCTTGGTACATGAAGGGGAGAGCTGAACTTGAGATGCGAATGTATGAGGAGGCAACAAAGAGTTTCAGTGAGGCAATAAAACTAAACCCAGCCAATAAAGACTATTACATGGGGAAGGGACTGGCGCTGATGCAAATGGAGAGATACGAGGAGGCCCTTTCCAATCTTGAAAAAGCGAAGAGTATTGACCAGAGCGATGCAGAGATTCTTTACCAGATTGGAGAGGTTCTGAGCAAACTCGGGAGGAATGCAGAGGCTGTAGAGTACTACACGCTGGCTGCAGCACTTAAGCCAGATGATGTCAGAATCTTGCTCCGGAAAGGGCAGTCTCAGATCAAGGTTGGAAGATTAGAGGAAGGATTGGTTTCGCTGATGGGTGCTGTGAATCGGGCACCCCAGGATGTGGAACTCCTTCGCCAGATAAAAGAGGTCCTTATTACGCTGAAGCGCACAGAGGATGTAATTGAATACTGCAACAAAATCCTGGAAATTGCACCGGATGACCTCAATACCTTGAAAGATAAACTGGAAAGTTTGCTTGCGTTGGGAAGATATGATGAGGCTGGAAGAGAAATAGAGAATGGTCTCAGGAAATTTCCAGATGAGCAAGAAATCCTTCTTATCAAAAAGCAGCTCCATGTGTTAAGGAATGAGAGGGAAGAGGCACTCAAGGTATGCAACCAAATTCTGGTGAAAAATCCAAAAAACAGAGGTTGCTGGCTAGACAAAGCAAGGTTGTTGTGGGAATTTGGGAGGCTTGAGGAGGCCCTCGTTGCAGTTAGAGAAGCAATTGCCCTTGAGCCAAATGACATTGGGCCTTACTTTGATGCCGCAAAAATTTTGTGCGAAATGAATAAGCCAGGCGAGGCGATTGCATACTATGATGGCGTGCTCAAAATTGATGGTGAAAACACAAAGGCCTGGGAGTACAAAGGAGATGCACTCCTAAAAATAGGAAGGAGGGAGGAGGCAAAACTCTGCTACGAGCAAGCTGTGAAAGTAGCAGAGAATCCAGATGCACTGTTGAAATTTGGAAGGTTACTTATAGATGAGGGAAAACTGGATGAGGCAATTGAGAAATTCAGAACTGCAATTGCTATAATGCCAGAGAATATAGAGGCCTGGAAGGCACTGGGAAATCTTTACATGCTCCGTGATGACTTTGTTGCGGCCAAGGACGCGTTTGAGAAGGTAATCCGTACAGGGAAGGCAGATTGGGAAACCTGGTACATGATGGGCAAGGCAAATTTCAGAACTGGCCTTGTGAATGAGGCAATTGAATGTTATGAAAAGGCACTCCAGCTTGAGAGCAAGGCGCCTCAGGTTTACCTGGCTCTTGCAGAGGTGCATATCTCCAGAGAGAATTTGCCGGATGCGGTAGAGTGCTACACAAAGGTGATAAACCTCAACCCAGATTACAAGGAGGCACTGCAGAGCAGGGCAACATTGCTTGAGAAACTCGGGAGGCTTGATGAGGCAATTGCTGATTATGATAGGCTTATTGGCCTTGAGCCTGAAAACAAGTATGTTTGGAATGCAAAAGGACTATGTTTGATAAAAATGGAGAGATATGAAGATGCCCTCAGATGCTTCGAGCGGGCCCTCGAGATTGACAGAGAGTTTGCACCTGCTTTTGAAGGAAGAAAGACTGCACAGCTGAGAATGATTGAAAAGAATATTGAGAGTTATGCAAGAAAAGTTCTAGAGTATGAATATCAGGTGAAACGAAGGCTTACAAAAAGAGACATGTTTGTGGAGTGCAAAATCCCGTTTAACATGCTGGACCATGTGGCTACCTACCTCTCCACATTTGAGCCTATAGAACTTTCAACCCTTTCCAGAGGAGAAATTGAGACACTGGACAGGGAGACAACAGAGATTCTCAGGGTTTGCCTGGAAAAGAATCCTGAGGGAATTGCCAGAAATGGAATAATGCTTTCAGATATCGTTGTGAACTTCCCGGGCATCTCAGTCCAGAAGGCGAAAAAAATTATGGGGTTCATCAGGGCTGTAGAAGATATGGATGCTTCCAAGCATGAGTTCACCCAGGAGTTAGAGGCCCTTGCAAGAGACGCGATGAGAATTCCACCTGAAAAAAGAACATTGTTCAATCTGGCTAATGAATTGAATACTGGAATATTCAAGGCCAAGATTCTTCTCCATCATCTGAACTCCTTCCCGGATGCCAAGGTGAGTACTCCTGTGCTCCAGGTGAGTGAGATTGTTGAGAAGGCACCATTAGGTGAAGCCAATTCCGAGTATATCCCGGCAGGAAGAAAGGGTGTGGAGCGGTGTATGATATGCAATGGTCTCGCTGAGGTCCTCCATGATTGCGGGGCCCCAATCTGTCTCCTGTGTGCAAAGAGCTATGGAATCTGTCCGAGGTGTGGAAGGCAGGTTGTGCTGCCAAGACAGGAAGTGGTAAGGCAGAGTGAGGCCGGTGAGAGGAAGGAGAAGAAGGCAGCAGAAAAAGCCGGGGAGCCAAAGGAGGTTGAGCAACGTCCTCTCCAGCCTAAATCCCCTTCGGAGCGAGATATTGGGCAGCTGTAGCGCGATGGAGATGAATGCAGGGTTTACTATCACCTGGGACGCAAGTTCTCTTTGAAACTATAAATACCCACTCTCTAATCCCCTCTCATGAAGCACATTGCAATTGTTGGTGTGGGCAGAGTTGGTAGTGCGCTGGCTTACACCCTTGCCTTCAAAAAATGGGTGAAAAAATTAACGCTTGTGGACATAAAACCAGAGATTGCGGAAATGACAAAAGAGGAAATTCACCACGGGCTTGCATTTCATGGCCTGGACCTTGAGATTGATGCTTTCGCCGATGCCTCGGAAATCAAAAATCCAGACCTTGTTGTGGTTTCTGCAGGAACAGCAAGAACGCCAGGGATGAGCAGAAGGGACCTTGCAGCAAAAAATGCGGCAATTGTAAGGGATGTTGTGGCTGGTGCAAAATCTGCAAATCCGTCAGCGAAATTCTTTGTAATTACAAATCCAGTTGATGCAATGGCAACACTTGCCGAGCAAATTGCGGGCAGGAAAAATGTGGTCGGCACAGGCACCTGCCTTGAAACTGCCCGTTTCAAAACAATTCTGGCAAGGGAACTCGGTGTGAGCATCGCGGACATTGAGGGCTTTGTGGGTGGAGAGCATGGTGAGGCATGTGTGCCGCTCTGGAGCACTGTGAAAGTAAAGGGAATCCCTTTGCAGGAATTTCTTGAGCAAACAAAGAAAAACCTTGACAGGAAAAAATGTGAGGACTACATAAAAAATGTGAGCATGAAGGTGATTGAGGCGACTGGAGGCACAAGATGGGGTCCTGCAGGTGCTTTCGTAGAAATTATTGAAGGACTGTTGCTTCACACTGGCAGAGTTCTACCGTTCTCAACTCCAGTGGAAATCTCAGGCATAGAAATTCCAGTGCATGTGACAGTGCCAGGCAAAATTGGTTTTGAGAAGGAAATTGATTTATGGAACCTGGTTTCGCAGGAGGAAAAAGAGAAAATCATCGAGGCAGGAAGGGCAATTTATCAAACATATCAGAAGGCAATTTTATAACTGGGCTCTGAGACTTCCCAAAAATTGGGAATATGGTAGAGGATTCCTTACTTTCTTCTACCCTGATTGTACATGCTGGAGAGCGTTTTTCCAACGAGAAATGGCCTGCTAAAAGACTACAGCGTGCACGATGTGCTCTGGACTCTTTCAAAGATTTATGTTGTGGAATTGGAAGGTGCAAGAGTATTGAATGAAATTCCAAAAAGTGTAGAGAAACTGCTGGAAAAACTTGAGGTTGACATATTACCTGAAATCAAGGAAGTTTCGGATCTCCAGCATGATTTCATCCAGTGCCAATAAATGGGCTACTTCAAATCTGAATTTCGTCCCCCCTCCAAACAAGGGGAAAAAAGATTTATTAGTGGGAAATAATTATCAGACTACACACTCTGGAATTTGAGGGTGGTAGGTTATGGCAATTGGACATAATGAAGGATATAAACTTGGTGACGAAATAGAAAAAGAGATTGGAGATAAGTTGAAAAAAACACAATCTAGGAATATCTATAATATGATTAAGGAGTGGACCTCTGCTAAAATAGCGCCTGCAAAAAGAAGATGGATATTTGAACTCATACAAAACGCTATTGATACTGCTACTGCAAGACAAGAAGATGCAAAAAACACCTCAAATCCCCCCAACTTGACAATTGAAATACATACATATGAAACGGAGAAAAGAATAGAGAGACTGACATTTATGCACAATGGTGGTTATTTTACTCCTGAAGAGATTGGTTCAATTATCTACGGAGGTTCTACTAGACCTTTGATGTATAGGGAAGAAGAGCCGAAGTATATTGGGAGGTTTGGTACGGGTTTCTTAGTAACACATGTAATAAGCCGCAAAGTAGATGTAGAGGGTTTGTGTTTAAGTAAAGGCACAAAAAAGACCCACAAATTTAAGCTTACTATAAATAGAGAAATAGATGGAAAAGACCCGGAAGATGCGATTTTAAACAACATCTATGAATGCATTTCCCAATTAAATAGGATCGAGAATGAAGAAACGCACTCCGAATGCCCCTGGACAAAGTATACCTATCATATTACTGATGGCTTGGGAGACCAAGCGGCAAGAGAAGGTATTGAGATCCTTACACGATGTATTCCTTTCCTTTTTGCTTTTAATCCAATTCTGAATGAAATAAATATAAAAAGGAAAAAAATAAATGGAGAAAATATAAATGAAGAAAGATATAGTAGGGAAGAGCATACCCGTTCTATTATTAAATGGAGTAATGAAGACCCAAAAGTAGAGATTGCAATTCGTGTTGAAAATAATGAAATCCTTTCATTGGAAGGTATTCCGAAAATCTTTGTTGGGCAGCCACTAATAGAAACAGAAAATTATCTTCACATCCCATTTGTGATAAACAGTCGCCTTTTTGAACCCTCAGAAGAAAGAGATTCTTTGCTATTCCCTCAAAATGAAAATGACCAATCCATAAACGAAATCTTATTAAGGACTGCTTTTGAAATTTACTCTAAAAACCTTTCTGAGCTCATGAAGAATCAAGCATTGAGGGATACATTTAGAAGTGTTCAATTTAAGTTGGTAGATGAATACAAGACAAAACAAAATTCTTTCTGGGGTAAGATTAACGAGTATTTGAAAAACACTGTTGAGAATATCGTTAATAATGTCCCTACTGTCAACACTATAAATGAACGAAAGAAAATTTGTGAGGCGATTTTCCTAGATTATGGAAAATGGCTGGAAAAATCCAAACGTAAAGAAGAGTTATTTAAGAAATTCTATCATCTCTCCAGTTCTATCTATTCAAACATACCTAGAGAAGATGAAATCCTTGGGTGGAGGGAAGTTTGTCATAATCTCCAAGGAATTGTCAAAAATAACATTCGATTTGTTTCAATTGGAGACATTGTTGAGGAAATAGCATCTCTTGTCAAGGATAAAGTCAGGGGGTTTTCTACACCCCATGTCGAGTTCAATAAGTTAAATGAGAAGTATCAGAAAAACTCTCTTGATCCGAAAAAGTTTCTACTTGACCTGTATGAGATATTAGATGACCTCTATAATGAGAAGATTATCCAGAACGAAGAGGTAAAGTATCTTATCCCTACACAAGGGGAAGCAATTTCCCCGCACCAATGGGAAGCGAGGGAACAACGTTCTGCCAAGATTTATTTTGAAAATATGGAGGAAAAAATTCCAGATGAGCTAAAAGGTCTAATCAAGAGTGTAGGGTGGGATATTTACTACTCCCTTCTTCACCCAGACTTTGCAAAGTATTCAATACTCCGGGATCTTCTCTATCCTACAAATATAGAAGACATCTCTAGAATTGTAATCGATGAGCATTTTCCCCAGAATACAGAAGAGGATGCACAGAAATGGATCCCCCTTTTCAAGTGGTACATTAAAAATAACAAAATTCCTGATGGCTTTCCCATTTTTACTAAAGATAAAAAGATACAAAAATATAGCGAAAAAGAGTCAAAACGATTTTTATTACCATTCAAATATATCAATAATTCGATCACCGATTATGAAGAGATTTGGCCAGATGATTGCATCCTAGATTCAATATATTTTGAAACATCAGAAGGGGAGGAAATATTGTCCCTTCTTAAAGAAAAAAAGTGGAAGGTGGCAGTAACTGCATTGGTAGAGTACAAAAAGGATGCAGAAATTTCTAATGAAGAGCTTAAATGTATAGTATCAAATGAGGAAACAGGTGGAAAGGATCACCATATCCAATCGGATGATGAGAACATATCAGATATCCCCTTCTTGGATAGAGTCCTTGGAAAGATAAAGACGACAGAAACGGGAAAAAAGGTGAATGAAGGAAAAATGTTTTTTAAATTTATAATAGAATATCTAATACAAGAAGACAAAAAATGGATGGAGAAAATTACTGTAAGATGCTCATGCAAAAAAACTCATGAGATAATCCCTGCGTTATGGTTAGCAAAGATAAGAACTATAAGTTGGGTACCTATAGAGAAAAAGGGAGGAACAGTAACGGATGAAGATGCAAGCAAAGAAAACATTGAAAAGGCTTTTTCTATGGTGATTGATGAATTTTTAAATAAAAATTCAGAGTATGATGACAAATGCGAAAAGATTAATAAATTTTTAGCATATTTTGGTTTTGATGATTTGGACTTGAAAATAAAAATTTTAACCATTCGGAAAAAGGAAGACCCAAGTAAAATAAAAAAGGATATCGCTACTTATCTACCCCTTATCAACAAGTGCAGCGAAACTCAATGTTCCACCAATGATGCACTCAATCTACTTGAGATATATGCTAAAGGTAAAGAAAATGGTTTGGATGTTGAGGACCTCAAAAATGCTGTAGATTTATATCTCCAGTGTAGAAAAATAGATGTGAAAGTAGGAGAACTTCCCAAATATATGCAGATTATAGATTTCTGGAGTGATAAGAACCATTCAGAGTACTCCCAACTTGTTGAGTATTGTGAAAAAAGAAAGATGCGCCCGTCCGATATTTTAACTAGACTTAAAGCTGAAGAGAAAGCTAGGGAAATTAGAGAGGAAAACAAAAAAATAGGACTGCTTGTAGAGAAAATAGTTGAGTATATCCTTCTCTCAAATGGTTTTTCTCCCGAGCGGATGTATATCGGCGGTGATTTTGAAGTATGGCCTTCCGAGGAGTGTTGGGAGGGTTGGGATAGTGGGCAATTAAAACTTTCTCATTGGGTGTTAGAAGTAAAATTCACTTCTGGAAAATATGTGCATCTTTCTAACAAACAGGCAGAAAGAGCCTCCACAGAAAAAGAGAACTATGTAATACTGGTAATTGAAAATGGACATAACCTAAGAAATCTTCTAGAAAATATAGATATAAATAATATAAATAGGGAAGATTTAGTGCCAGTTGTTGCGAAAAATTGTAGGACCATAGAGAATATTTACGAATATTTCGAATATTTAAACAAATGTTTAGAACAGATGAATCCATACCGTGAGAAAGTAAAACCAGAAATTGGAGGATATCGGATACATCAACAAATGTGGCAAAACGAAAAGACGATTGAAGAGTGGATAAAAACGAGGATAGGGTCCTCAGAATTACCAAATCTTCCTCGAGTTCAGATCACCACATAAGTGTTTTTCCATCAAATCCAAGCGTTGCGAAACGAAAGCTGTGCTGCAGAAGATGAAACTTATGCCAAAGAACGTAAGGTGGATAATAAAGAGACCATCAACTTAACACCTCCTGACACTTTAGAAAATTTCTAAAGTAGCCAAATGCCTTTATCTCCTCAAAAATTTTTCTTAAGTTGAAGGTCTCTCCTTTCTTCCCACA
>JAWACX010000027.1:0-5750 GCA_038896575.1 Thermoplasmata archaeon | reverse complement strand
AAGGGCAATTAGAAGGATTGCCATTCCAAAATTATCATTTTCCATCTTTCTGGATATTTCTCATGTTTTGGTAGAATCAGCATTTTAAACTTAGGATTAAACTTAGAAATCCATTGCATTCAGGATTTTTTCCGGCAAACCGGGACACTGGATTGAAAGATAGTATTTGCTCAGCTCTATCTGTGCCCTTAACAATCGCTCCATCTCATCTCTGGTCCTGTAGGTAAACGGGTCCAGCTCTTTCAGCCGCTCTTTTGTGAGACCTTCAACCTCCACAGGCACCAGAACTTTTTCACCAAATATTGGATGCGGAGCATACTTCACCGCACCCCTTGCGGCCTGGAACAAGAACAACTCTGTCTCCTCAATGCTCGGGCCTGTGCCACCAATTGGCTTCTTCTTCCCCTCCTTTTCCTCAAATTTTGCAGTTGGGATGAGAATTTTCCTGTCCCCGATTTCCCGCTCAACCCACTCATACTCTGCACCCACACGCCCGGTTGTGTTGATAAGATAGACCTCTACAGGCTCATCCTTCCTTGCCACAAGGAACTCATAGAACCTTGTGACATGCTGGGCATTTGTAGCACCCATTGTGAAGGGCAGGCAATATCTGCTCTCGTATTTTTCCTGCCCGACACCAACCCTGCTCTGTGCAGGGTGCCCGATTGTTCTCCCATCAGCCAGTACCTTTGCTGCAAATTCCGGGCTGTTTATCTTGACCCAGGCATAATCCGAGGTGTAGCCTGGACTGATAAAAACTGCCATGTTCAGGGGCACCGTGGAATTTACATTTCCATCGTAATAGCCAGTATCCTCAAGGTAGAAAACACTCCTCGCGTTCCGGTTTAGCTTTCCATGATACTGGTAGAGTTTTCCTGCAAAACTCACATTCCCATTTTCATCAAATTCTGTGTTCTCATGCAATGCCCTTGGAGACATGCCAGCAGTGTACATTGCAACCTGGTTCTCATCCACATCCTCTGTCTTTGTCCAGGAGCCCTTTTCCGAGCCATAAACCCTGTCTGGAAAGATTGCCACAATGTCATCATTCTTTATCACCTGATTGTACACATACTTTGCCATGTCAATGCCAAATTTTTCAATGAAGATTCTGTTTGTGCGCTCATTGATAATGTAAAGCCCATGGGTGGATTTCCCGCTCCCACTCAGGCCCCAGACACACATCGCTATCCTCTTCTCACTCCCATCAACCCGCTTAACTGTGAATTCCTTTAGCGAGGCATGTTCTCCTGTGCCTCCTTTCTGGTAAACATAGTTTATCCAGTGCGTCAGAAATCCCTTTTTTACCTCACCCTGGTAGGATGTTGCCGTGACAATTGTGTAGTTGTGATTTGGAAACCTTAGAACACGGAGCATCTCCTTCCTGCCAGGAACATTAGGGTTCTCAAGGTAGTGAGGGATGTGGAAGATAATTGCGTCTGGCTTTTCCTCGGGTGATGCAGGGAAGTTTAATTCCTTCCAGCGGTAGGCGATGTCTGGAAACTGGGCATCCTCGTAAAGCCTTGCATGCATTGCCACGGGCGTCCCGGGAGTTCCGATTGTTGCATCAACCTGTATAAGTTTCCTGCAAAGGATTTGCTCCAGAACGGAACGCATCAGTTCCCTGTGTTCTGGCTTTAGGTCCTCATCTCTCTCAATCACAACACTTCCTTCTGCACTCCTGTTCCATATATTTGAAGCCCAGCCCCAGGAGCCATTTTTGTACTGAATTCCATAAAGTTTGGCACGCTCAAGAAGGTCTGGGGGATTGTTTATTATTCCTTCAATTCCCGCCTTCCTCTTTATTTCCTGAATCTTCTCAAAAATCTCAAGGAAGCTCTCTATGGTCAGTTTCTCTATCTCAATCAACATCCTCTCACCTGCTGTAGCCTACTCCTTCAGAAGCCCGAGCCGTTTTAAGGTGTCCTCCTTTGGCACTCCGTTTTCATCCCAGCCCCTTATCTCGTAATACTGAGGTAACATCGCATCCAGTTCCACCACATACCCTCTGGAATGTCCCTCCCTCAACTTTTCTGTAAGCAATCGCTTTGGCAGTGTATCCTTCTCAACACCTGCCTTCACATTGTAGAGCCGCTCCAGATTATAGATTCTTTCTCCAACAAGGAGCAGCTCGGTATCCGTGTAGTTCACACCAGTAGCTGCAGAGAGCAGCGCTGCGTAATGCTCGGGATTCAGGGCGAACTGGGAAAAGCGGCAGAGCACAAGGGAATCCACTGCTGCAGAGATGTTCTGGAACAATACCAGAAGCCCGGGCTTTCCATCCGTCTTTAGTCTATCAACCATGTAAGGATTCCCGAGAACCTCTGGTGCAGTCATGTAACCTCTGAGATGGCAGCCGCCGCGGTTGGAGGTTGCATAGGCGAGTCCCATGCCCTGAACACCCCTCGGGTCATAGGCAGGCAACTCAAGCCCCTTAACACTCATTGAGTATTCTTTAGCCCCATACTCTCCTGCAAATCTCAGTGAGCCATTTGCCAGTTTCTCGCCTATACCTTCCTTTTTCGCAATTGCATCAATCAGATTAAGCAGGGTCTCTCCATCTCCAAAGCGAAGGTAGTCTGTAATAATACCTCTCTCGCTCAGTTCCATTGCACAGGCAATTGTTGCACCTGTAGAAATAGTATCTAAGCCATAACGGTTGCACCTGTAGTTTGCAACTGCAATCCTCTCAATATCGTTAACGCCGCAATCAGCACCAAACGCCCAAACAGTTTCATACTCTGGACCCTCACCTTCCTCGCCTCTGGCTCTAGTTACCCTTCCACATGCAATCGGGCAATAACCACAGGCACTTCTCCTGAGAAAGATTCGCTCCCTGATTGTTTCACCTGAAATTGCATCTGCATCCCTGAATATACCCTCCTGATAGTTTCGTGTGGGCAGGGCACCTATCTCATTAATTATGTTCACAAGAATTGCAGTCCCATAGTTTGGTAACGCATCCTTTGTTATGGGATTTTTTGCAATTGCCTCAGCAGCAACCTTTTTTGCCTCCTCAAATCTCTCGGCATTAGCAATTTCTGGCTGTTTTGTGCCGAGCACTGCAATTGCCTTCAGGTTCTTGCTTCCCATAACTGCACCCAATCCTCCCCTGCCCGCAGCCCTGTGCCTGTCATTTATTATGCAGCTCAAGAGCACCAGATTTTCACCAGCCTGGCCGATGCAGGCAACCCTGGCCCTTTCATCAGTTCTCCTCTGCACCTCAGAAGTTGTGGCATGGGTATCCAATCCAGCCATAGGTGAGGCATCTCTCAAATCTATCTCATTATCCTTCACAAAAATGTAGGTAAGCTTGTCAGCCCTTCCCTCAATGACAATTGCATCATATCCTGCCCTCTTTATCTCAACCCCGAAGTGACCGCCAGAATTTGAATCAAATATTGTCCCTGTCAGGGGAGATTTGCTTGTGACTGTAAACCTGCCGCCTGTGGGTGCACCTGTTGCAGTTAACGGCCCAACAGAAAAGATTAATTTATTTTCAGGGGAAAGTGGTTCTGTTTCGGGTTTTACTTCATCGTAGAGGATTTTTGCACCCAAGCCCCGACCTCCAACAAAGTTTTTGAGAATATTCTCCTCCACACTTTCAATTTTTGCATTTTTCTCCGTGAGATTAACTCTCAAAATTTTTCCCCACCAGCCCTTCATTTTTTCGCCTCCTACATCTTGTGCTGCTTCCTCCTTTCCTCAATTTCCTCAGCCGTTAAGATTTGACAGTTCCTGCACTTCGCCACATAATACTCCTTTATTTCCTCAGGCAATTTCGAGACAAAGTTGCTTGGACAGTATCTGCAGGGAATTTCGTCAATAAGCCAGTTATCAGTGTACTTCAACCAGGATGCAGTGTTTACGATGTTGATTCCCGAGCTCGTCCCGATTCTGAAATAAACTGGATTCAGGGTCTCATCATCTGCAGAAGCGTAGATGCAGCGCAGAGCCTCAAGATAATTTGTAACGCCACCCGAGGCCTTTACTCCCTTTTTTTTGCCAACCACCTCGCGCATCAGCTTCAGATGTGCAGGGAGCGCTCCCATAGGTCCGAAACCAGTAGAGGTTTTTACAAAGTGCGCACCAGCCTCAATACTTATCCTGCAGCCCTCAGCAATTTCCTCATCTGTAAGATAACCTGTCTCAAGAATTACCTTCACGAATTTCCCGTTTGCAGCCCTGACAACCTCGCCCACATCATTCACCAGATACTGGCGAATTTTCTCCTTTTCCTCATCCTTTGCTGTGCTCAGCTCCCTGAGTTTTCCCACATTTATTACCATATCAATTTCCTCTGCTCCATCCTCAACAGCAAGCTTTGTCTCATGGGCCTTAGCCTCGGTCTTTGTCTGGCCAAGCGGGAACCCTACTACAGTGCAGATGAGGACATCATAGCCCCTTGCCTGAATGTATTCCTTCGCCTCCTTCACCCTTGCGGGATTCACACAAATAGAGGCAAACCCATATCTTTCCGCCTCGTCACAGAGCGAGTAAATTTTTTTTGAGAGTACATGGGGCTTGAGTTCTGTATGGTCTATGAGACCAGCAATCTTTTCCTTTGTGAGTCTGGCTGAAATTTTTGCGAGTTCAGCTGCTGGAATTCTCAGATACATGGTTACCCGATAGCTGAATGAATAAATAAAGGTTATTGGGAAATGCTCCAGTCAGAGTTTTCCAATCCCTTCCAGCGATTTTTCTTTCACTCAAACGCAGGGATTAAATACCCCTGCACAATTAATGGTATTGCTAGGCTTGGCCGGGGGGTTAGGCGTCCCCTACTACCTGAAATCGCCTTTACGCAGGGGCGACACCTGGGAGCGAGGTCCAGGTCTTGCCTGAATCCGGATGCGGACAATGAGGTTCTGTCTTACCGGGTGAGAGAACACAGGGATGCATCTGGAGGGATGCTTACCTGTGTGAGTCCATGGGGAACGGGTCAGGTCCTGACGGGAGCAGCCTTACCGTGGAATCTTCACGCTGGTAAGGGCGCGGAACCGAGAAAGCATTCGGGCCACTCAGGCAATGTACCGGACACCAATCCCAGGGGCCTAGCAGAATCTTCTTCTAAAGAGGAAGAGGGTGGAGAAAAGTATGGAACCAACATACCCCATGTTAATTTCTGGCACATAAACTGATGCACTGGCCCGGTCAGTATAAATAGTATTCCCCTTATAAAACGAAATATTAGCGGTGTTGGTAATTTGCGTGCCCTCAGGGGTATTTGCCTCCACAGTTACATTCAAGTAGATTGTAATAACAGCAGGGGGCACAAGATTTGAATAGTTCCAAAAGTAGGTAAAACCGCTTTGTCCTGAAGGGGGCGTTGAGTTTAGATAGGTGCAGTATTCTGGGATTGTATCCCATATTGTAATAGTCTGGACGCCAGAGGTAACAGTGAATGTAATTATATAGGTGATTACTCCACCAGGCGAAACCGAAGAAGAGGTTGCGGTTTTTGTGAATGTATATCCGAGTCCTCTCAAAAGCAAATTTGTAATCAGCGCACTGTCGCTCCAGTCCCCTGCCTCAAACCAGTTCTTTGTCGCAAATCTAATCACGCTCCTGTTTCCAATATCTTGCAAAATTCCTCTTGGCAATGCACATTCCAGCTCATGGCTTCCAATTGCAGCACTCACATTTCCAATGCAAACCCAGTAGGTCCAGTTCTGCTCAACAATGTATGTCTCATAATGATAAACCTCGCTCGTGTAAATTGTGTTGTTTTTGCCAGTGACCATTATCAT
>JAWACX010000026.1:0-14242 GCA_038896575.1 Thermoplasmata archaeon | reverse complement strand
AGGCTCTTGCTGAAAAGGAAAGATTTCTGATGGAGCGAGAGGAGAAACTGAATGCGTTGGCTGAGAGGATAAGGAAAGAGCGAGAGGCCCTTATCCAGTTGAGGGAAGAAATCGGGGCAAAGAAAGGGGAGCTTGAGGAAAGAGAGAGGGAACTGGCTGAGCGGGAGGAAAAACTCTCTAAGGCCGAGGTTTCTCCAGAATTGGGTGCAAAGGAGGAGGAGATTAAGAAGAGGGAAGAGGCTCTTGCTGAAAAGGAAAGATTTCTGATGGAGCGAGAGGAGAAACTGAATGCGTTGGCTGAGAAGATAAGGAAAGAGCGGGAGGCCCTTGTCCAGTTGAGGGAAGAAATCAAGAAGGAGAGGGAGGGGGCTTAGAAGAACCAAAATCTCTTTATCCTGTTTCCCTTCCTCTTTGTGATGCTCAAGCTGGGATTTGTGCTCAACCCAATTGCAGGAATGGGTGGTAGTGTTGGTCTGAAAGGCACAGATAATGTGCTTGAGGAAGCAATGCGGAGGGGTGCCAGACCTGTTGCACCGCAAAGAGCAAAAAGATTTTTCCAGACGCTTGTTGGAGAACACTGGAAAACTCTTGCGGAACATCCTGTAACCTGGCTCTGCCCAGCCGACCCAATGGGCTACAGTTGCTGTGTTGAGGCAAAAATAAAACCGGAAATCGTCCATAACCCTCTACCGCAAACTACAAGGGAGGACACACTGAAAGTTGTTAGGGAATTTGTTGAAAGTAGATGCGACTTAATTCTGTTCTGCGGGGGTGACGGGACTGCAAGAGACATCGCCTCAGTGGCTGGCAATAACATACCCATCCTCGGAATTCCCGCAGGTGTTAAAATGCACTCAGGGGTTTTTGCTACTACACCAGAATCATGTGCCCATGTGCTGGCTGACTTTATTGCTGGCCAATTGCGAGTTCGGGAGAGCGAGATAATGGATGTGGACGAGGAAGCATACAGACAGGGTATCTGGAAGGTTAAACTCTATGCCCTTGCGCTCACGCCCTCTGAGCCAGAATATGTGCAATCCAGCAAAACTGTAATTGAGGTTGAGGAAACCGAAATTCTGGATGGAATTGCTGAGCATGTGATTGAGGAAATGGAGAAGGAGCAGGAGGCTCTATTTTTGTTTGGACCTGGGTCTACAACAGCCCATGTATTTGAAAAACTTGGACTTGAAAAAACCATTTTAGGTGTGGATTGTGTCGCAGGAAAGAAACTTGTGGCAAAGGATGTGAGTGAAAAGGAACTGCTGGATTTGATTCCGAAATTCAGAAAGGTAAAACTCGTGCTTAGCCCCATAGGAGGCCAGGGTTTTGTGCTTGGCAGGGGAAACCAGCAGATAAGTGCGGCGGTGCTTGGCCACATTCAACTGGATGATATAATGATAATTGCAACTCCTGCAAAACTGGCTTCAATTTCCGCACTCAGGTTTGATGTCTTCGGAATGGAAGGGATAGATAAGTTTAAAGAGAGGGAGTACTTGCCCGTAGTCACGGGGTATCATACTTGCACGATGAAAAAAGTGCAGGTGTGAGCAGGCAGAGGTGAAAAAATGGAAAAAATGCGAGCAGCAGTAAAGGTTAAAGGTGAGACGAACGGAACCGAGTTCAAAGAGGTCCCAGTGCCGGAAGTGGGTGCAAACGATGTTTTGATTAAGGTGAAGGTGGCATCAATCTGTGGCACAGATGTCCACATCTTCAACTGGGATGACTGGGCAAAAAAAAGGCTTAAGCTTCCACTGGTGTATGGACATGAGTTTGCAGGTGAAGTGGTTGAGATTGGAAAAAATGTGAGTTTTGTGAAAGTTGGTGAATTTGTATCTGGCGAGTGTCATATTGCCTGTGGCCATTGCTTCAACTGCAGAAATGGACTCGCGCACATCTGCCTAAACACGAAGATTTTTGGCGTTGACAGGGATGGGGCTTTTGCAGAATACATTTCAATCCCGGAATCCAATGTCTGGCACAACGACCCTTCGCTTCCACCAGAACTCTGTTCAGTTCAAGACCCGCTGGGAAACGCTGTGCATACTGCCTTCTCAACTGACTTTGCGGGGAGGGATGTTGCGGTGCTTGGGCTTGGACCCATCGGAGCAATGTGTGTGGCGATTCTAAAAACCTGTGGTGCCAGCAGAATTTTTGCAATCGGGCGGAAAAATGCTTACAGGATAAAGCTTGCAAGGGAAGTTGGTGCTGACTATGCCCTCAGTTCTGCAGATGATGATGTGCTCGGCATTGTGAAAAAGGAGACGGGAGGTAAGGGAGTGGATGTTGTTCTTGAAACCGCCGGGACACCTGATGCAGTCCAGCTTGGGCTTGACATTCTCCGCCCTGGCGGGAAAATTTCCCTGCTTGGTGTTTATGCAAAACCTCTCACCATAGACCTCTCAAAGAGCGTTGTGTTCAAGTATGCCACAATCCAGGGCATAAATGGAAGGTTGATGTATGAGACATGGTATAGAATGGCTGGCCTTTACAGAATACCAGAATTCAGGGAACGCATCTTGAGAATAATCACCCATAGGTATAAATTTGAGCAGTTTTTTGAGGCAATGGAGAAAATGCGCTCAGGAGAATGCGGAAAGGTGGTAATGTTCATGTGAGGTGAAAAAATGAAAAGGGACCCAGTAGGATTTTTGAGAACCGAATACGAGGAACTTGTGGCGAAGGCGTTTGACTGGAAAATCAGAGTGGTGCAGGGACCTTCAACACCAAGGCTTACAGTGGACGGGAAGAAGGTGATAATGTTCTGCAGCAACAACTACCTGAATCTGAGCAACCATCCAAAGCTCATTGAAGCAGCGAAAAAAGCCCTTGATACCCATGGCGCAGGCTCAGGCAGTGTGAGGGCAATAGCTGGCACAATGGACCTGCACATAGAGCTTGAAAAAAGGATTGCAAAGTTCAAGAGAAGAGAGGCAGCCCTGTATTATCAGACTGGTTTTGCAGCAAATGCAGGGTTGATTCCCCAGCTTGCTGGTGAAGGAGATGCAATTCTCACTGACGAGCTGAACCATGGGAGCATAATTGATGGTGTGCGTCTGTCAAAGGCAAAGCGATACATCTATCCACACAATGACATGGCTGCACTGGAAAGCTGTCTAAAACAAGCTGACAAGGAGGGGGCAAGGAGAATCCTGATTGTGACTGATGCTGTTTTCAGCATGGATGGAGACATTGCGAAGGCAAAAGAAATCTGCAAGCTGGCAGAGGAATATGGCGCAATGACATACTTTGATGATGCCCATGGTGAGGGTGTGCTGGGAGAAGGTGGCAGGGGGATTGGCTCCCACTTTGGGATTGAGGACAAAATCCATGTTGAGATGGGCACATTCTCAAAGGCTCTGGGTGTTGTGGGAGGAATGATTGCTGGCTCACAGGACCTGATTAACTTTGCCTACAACAAGTCCAGAACATGGTTGCTTTCAGGCAGCGCACCACCCGCTACCGTCGCTTCATGCATTGCAGCAATTGATGTGCTTGAGACAGAACCCCAGCATGTCCAGAAGCTCTGGGAGAACACAAGGTATGTGCGAAAAGAGTTGCAGAGCATGGGCTTTGATACTGGCAACAGTGAGACCCCGATAATTCCCGTGATTCTGGGCAGAAGTGATTTAGCAAAGCAGTTCAGCGATATGCTGTTTGAGGAAGGAGTGTTTGCACTGCCAATTGTGTATCCGATGGTGGCAAGGGACAAGGCAAGAATCAGAAACATAATGAATGCAGGGCATACAAAGGAGGACCTCAACGAGGTGCTTGCTGCCTACGAGAAGGTAGGGAAGAAGCTGAAGGCTGTGTAACTTTTGATGGATAATTTTTTATGGATGCATCCAATCCTTTCTTCCATGGCCCTGCAGAATGAACCACAGACACCACAGCAGCCTCCGCCTCAACACCCCCAGACAACCTCTGGCTACGGGTACAATTATTACTGGCAATACTTCCAATATCCTTACACCTTTCAGTATTATCCTCCGCCAAAGTACTACTATGAAATCATAGGGTATGCCCAGCCTTTTGCGCCACCAGGAAAAAAGCAGAGCCTAGCAAGGATTAAGGTTATCTGGATTCTCCTTGCGCTCATTGCAGCAACAAATCTTATTTCTGGAGGATTCCTGCTCTTTGCTGCCTACGATGAAAACCAGGAGCATGCTGTGATTCTCACCGGGAGTGTTGTTGATGGACACACCCTCCAGCCACTCAAAGATGTCAAAATCACAGTTTTGGGCAGGGGACTTACTGTTTTTACCAATGCTGACGGCAGTTTCCAAATTTCCCTTCAAACAGGTTCCTACAGCATGGTTTTTGAAAAAGTTGGCTATCAAATAATAAATGGAACAGTATTTGCGGGAAAGTATCTTGATAACACTATCCTTGTTGAAATGGAGGAGGGAACCGGAACCCAAACCAGGAATTTTACTTCCTTCCAGACATTTGAAGATTACATTGCGAATCTCCTTGTGTCTGGCACACTTGCTGTTTTTGTAGGTGCTTTTGCAATTGGCAGCGTTTTCCAGATAAGGAAGGTAAGGTACAGGAGCATGGGCATTGTCTCTGGTGTTCTGGGCATCTTTTCCCTTTTCATCTTCTCAGGTCTTTCGTGGATTTTTATGGTTCCAGCAATAATAAGCACTATTCTGGGCTGTGCCGTGCTTGTGCTGATTTACTTTTCCTCAGAGCTGTTCATCTCCCAGGCGGTAGCCACAACTGGAACAGATTAAACTGGTTACTTCAAAACCACAGCTGGGACAAATTTTATGTTCCCTCCTTGCCCCAGTTGATTCACTCATTCCCCCTACTATTCCCTGCGTTGGCTTTTCCTCTTCCCCTCCCCCAACCTTCCCTTCGCTCTCTGCCTGCACCCCAACTGCCAGCTCCTCTTTTCTCTCTTCTGTAGCCACAGGTTGCTGGTCTGAGGGTTTTTCCTCTTTTCCTGCAAAAATTTCTGCAGCTATAAGCGCAATCTCTTCACTCTTCTCCTCGGCGATAATTTCCGAAGCCCTGGCACATCTCTCACACACAATCTCTTCTGGTTCCTTTTTTCCATGGCACACTGGACAAATTGTCTCATCCTCTGCCATTACCTCCCTCTCTTCCCTTTTTACAGTCTCTTTCTTCAGTTCTGGCCTTGGAGGGGTATATTCCATCTCGCCACCAAAGCTTTCGAATCTGGGCACATAGGTAACCACAGGTGGCTTTCCAACTTTTTCCAGATAGCCATATTTTGTGCATACCTCAAGGGAACCTTCCGCCATCTTTTCAGAAAGACCAAACGCATTTGCAATATCAAACACGGTAACTCCCTTTGTTTCAAAAACTGTTTCAAGCACCTTTTTTGGATGCTCCCCGATCTCAGCACCAGCAAGTACTTTGTCAAGAAAATAGTACTGCTTTGGATGCCTGAAAATCCTCGCAGAAACAGGAAACTTCCCTGCCCTGAAATTTGGAGCAAGTCCATCATTGAAAATGTCAATATCATATGTGAACCTGAAGTGCCTGGTGTAGGCACAGACCCTGAGGAGCAGGGGCAACACCCCGAATTTTTTCGCAAAAATCAGAAAATCCTCGAGCAGGAAAAGGTCAAAGGTAAATGGAAATTTTCTTTCCATATCTCCACGCAAGGATTGGGACCGGATAGATTCAGGATAAAAGAAATCAAGATAATAGCACCTGAACATAGCCTCCTCTTCAACAGGCTCCAGATGCTCCATATCCCATCGCTTCACTGAAAACGGGTCGAAAGGACAGGCAAGCACCAGTTTCCCCTGCCCTCCCTTCATTATCTTCATCTCCACAGTGGGCACATCATATTCCCAGTTTGCATTTATTCTCGGTTTCACAAAATATATCTGGAAATCCTTGAAATCTGCAGTTTCAAACAGGAGGTCCATAAAGGAGTCGTATTTTTTTCCGTCAACAATGTATTTCACATCTGCAAGAAAAACTCTGTCCTTGGTGGAATATGAAAACAGCTTAGACTGAAGGTTCTTCCTGGCATGCATGTCCACCTCTTCAGGCGGAGAGAAGGTTTCAATGAATGCAAGCATCAGTTTCTCGGTACTCATTTCTCTCTTAGGGCATAATTCAATCAGGGTTTTAATTCTTTCTGCCGTGAACTTCGCACCAGGCTAAGAGAATAAAAAATTAAGAGTGTTTCCGTGCTTTCCGCACCCTGGCAAGGATAAGCAGTGATGCGAGAGCCAGCATGAACAATGGCATAGAGCCGAACTCAGGAGTTGGGTTGCCCAGTGGATACGGGTCACTTGCACCCGCACCGCCGTCTATGGGATAGGCACCAATGCCGTCCCAGTTGCTCCAGTAGTTGCCTTCATTGACTGTGTTATCATACCAGTAATTGCCACCAACATCGTCGTAGGCCTGGCAACTGCCATTTACGCCTTTACCTGCACCGTTATTGCCTATGAAGTTGTTGTGGTGAATTGTGTTGCCTATGGAATAGTATTCAATGTAAACGCCATGGTGTGCGTTGTTGCAAATCCAGTTATAGGTGATGGTGTTGTTGGTTGAGTCCCACAAGCAGATGCCGTCGCCGGAGTTGCCAGAGGCATTGTTGTTTGTGATGTCGTTGTTGCTTGAGGAAGACAAGCCGATGCCGATGCCGTCATTGCCAGAGGCAGTGTTGTTTGTGATGGTGTTGTTGCTTGAGGAAGACAAGCGGATGCCGCCGTCATTGCCAGAGGCATTGTTGTGTGTGATGTTGTTGTTGCTTGAGTAATCCACGATGATGCCGTAGGAGTTACCAGAGGCAGTGTTGTTTGTGATGGTGTTGTTGCTTGAGGACCACAAGTAGATGCCGAAGAAGTTGCCAGAGGCAGTGTTGTTTGTGATGTTGTTGTTGCTTGAGTCCCACACGGAGATGCCGTGGAAGTTGCGAGAGGCATTGTTGTTTGTGATGTTGTTATACTGGCTACCACCATACAGATAAATCCCATATTCAGAGTTATTGCACTTGTTGGAATCCAATGTGCCATGTCTCACATTGTTCAACGCAATGCTGGCACCGTAAGGTGCACTGCCATAACTTGTTGCGCTGTAAACTGTGCAGTTTCTTATCACAAAATACACATCCGTGTTCTCAATCCAGATGCCATATGAGCCACCATTTGCATCAATTTCCAGCCCATCAATTATGTAGGGATTTCCTTCGCTCCCATCTCCAGGCCAGCCCTCACTTGCTGCCTGGTTTGCAAAATCCGCATTTCCGTTTATGTGTATTGGAGCATGCGGTGTGCCTTTTACCTCCATCTCCGTGCTCTTTGCTCTTGCAGTTGCGTGGCTATTCAGATAAAGTCCAAACATAGAAACTTTCGCATTTTCGCTTCGGAACGCATTATCAACCATGCCCTTGTTGCCATTCCAGTCAATCATGTAGAAGTAAACTGCGTAGCTTTCTCCAATGCCAAGCACACCTTTGCCTGCCATCGTCTCCATTTCCTTCCCGTTTGTTGCTGCAGGCACGCTCTCACCAATGTTCCATGTCCATTCCTGCTGCACCACACCTGCAAAACTCAAAACACGGCTTGCCTCTATCTTTCCATTCTTGCCCACAATCTCTATTGCTTTATCTGCACCCACTGCAAAATTCACAGATGGCTTGAATCCAGTTGCTGGGTTGTTGTCTGTGTCAACGAACACATAAGCTACATCTCTACCGTTTACATTCGGAATTGCAGTTTCCCGCTGAGTCGCAAAAGATACATTGTGCTCTGATACAGTTTCAGTAGCTGGACTGCCATCGCCTGCAAGGAAACTGCCATGAACCTTCGCATAGAATGCCACATTCCTGCCAAAATCAGCAGTTGCATACTCAGCAATGTCTATGTTATCTGGCACGCTCTCATTCCTTGGCTTTGTGCACTTTGCAACGCCCTGCCAGTCCTCAAATCTACCATCTATTTTGATTGCACCAGCATTGCTGCTTTGCCATGTGAGAAACGCAACAACGCTCAGCACCAACATTGCAAGCACAAAAACTGCCAGAACTTTGCCATGGTTTCTGCTTTCTTTCAATTTTCTCCCGTTGCTGTAGCCATTCCCATTTGTGAATCCATTTGTAAGGCCATTTGTAAAACCACGGGTGTTGTCTCTTGCGTTTCTCAGCCCTAAACTTTTCGTAGTTTTACTCTCCAATCTCATGGAAATCACACCAAGGAACTAGTTGTAATAATATATAGTTATTATAGTTATCGCGTTATCGCTTCGCTAGGGGGCGTTGTACTATCCACCTTCCCCGTGAACATCAAGATGCCTGGCATGGATGTTCACGATGCTTGGTAATCTATGGACGAATTACTCTCTCCTGCAGGCGTTTGAGGGCCCCTGATAGTACATTGGACCACTCAAAACCCCAAATTATAAAAATGAGTATGCATTAGGACGCAGTGAGAAGGATGTGATTGGAATGGAGGAACTCAATGCCAGGATTGAAAGGTTCAACAGAATTCTTGGGAAATACAGGGAGATTGGATTTAAGGTAGGAAGCTTTAATGTCTCCTCTCAGAGCCCTGTCCCGCTTCAGGAAAGATTTGAGAACTTTGAGAAAATCATGAGGGACAACCTGAAGGCAATGATTGTGCATGAACTTGTTGAATTTGAAAGGCTGATGGACAACATAAAGCGGATGGGGATTAGCATTACCCCTGATACGAGAATTTCCCAGGAGCTTGATAGAATATGCGAAAGCGGTGATGTCCTTTCTGAGGATGTTGCTGTGAAAACAGGGCAGTTAAGGGAAGAGATAAAGAGGGTTAATGAGCAAATCAGTTTGGAGACCGGGAGAATAATAGAGAAACTTAAAATGATAGAAAAAGAACTTGAAATTCTTCCTGATGGTACAAAGCAGGAGTTGCTTCCCCAGATAAGGAGAGCCTACGAGAGATTTGAAGCAAAAAGATACTATGAGGTATGGTTCAATGCAAAGAAGGTTATTGCGGAGTATGAGGGAAAGATTCTGGGTGGAATTCTAGCAAGGATTAACTATCTCACAGCCAGGCTCCAATCGCTTAAGAGCATTGGTGCAGATGTTCATGAGGAGGAGGCGCTACTTACACTTGCAAAAGCCCAGTTTGAAAGCAGGGAGATTGAAAAAGCCAGGCAGACAATTGAAAAATGCACAGAAATCCTTGATAAAAAGGAGAAGGAGAGCATTGTCCAGAATATTGCGAATTTTGAAAGGTATCTTGCAAGGGCCATGGAAGTGGTGTATGTAGAGCCCGGAGTTTCCCAGCGGCTGGGTGCACTTAAGGAGGAGGCGGTAAAGGGCAACTATGAGCTTGCTTCTAATGGGCTTAAGAAAGAAATGGCTGAGCTTGAGCATTTACTTGGAGTAACGATTACAAATCTGAACAATGCCTGGGAGAGGGATAGGAATGCTGCAGAACTCTACAATATCCCAGTTCCAGTAGAGGAGTGGAAGAGGCTCAAAGCCCTCCTCATTGCAGACAAAATTGAAGGAATAAAGCAGATGCGGGAATTCCTGCATAAACTTGAAAAGGAAATAGAGGGTAAGAGGATAGAGGCCCAAAAAGCTACTGCAATTGCAATTCCTCAGACTCCAAAGGAGCAAATACCACGGCCACCTGCTCCTGTTTCCCCTAAACCTGCTCCTCCTGTGCCTCCCCGGCCACAAGACATGGTGGAAACAAAACCAGAGGTGAAAGAAGAAATCCCTGCTCCTCATCCACCACAAACCCCACCCCTAGCCCAGGACCTAAAGGAGAGGATTGATAATTTCAATCTGATTCTTGCAAAATATATGGAATCAGGGGTAAAGCTCCGCCTTTTTGACCCAGGAGCACCAAGCAAGGTTCCCCTCATCGAGAGGTTTGAAAATTATGAAAAGCTCATGCAGAACAACCTCAAGGCATTCCTCACCCATCTCCTCATTGACTATGAGAGAAACATAGACAACGCAAAGAAGATTAATCTTACAGTGGAAGAAAATCCTCACCTCGCTGCTGAAATAGAGAGGGCAATTGAGGGAGATTCTGTGCTCTCAATTGGAGTTGCGGAGAACGCAAGCAAGCTAATGGAACTTACAAGGAAGGCACAGAGCAAAATAGAGAGGGTGGCGAGGGAGGCAATGGAAGACCTTGGAAAAATTGAGAAGTTTCTCTTAGAGTTACCACTTGAAAAGGAATATATAAATGCCCAGATTGCAAAGGCAAGGGAGAGGTTTGAGGGTAAGAGGCACTATGAGGCCTACATTTATGCCACAAAGATTTTGAAGGAGATTGAGGGCAAGACATTTGGTCTCCTGATTCCAAGGATTGAAAGGGCTGAGAAACACATCTCAGAGTTGAAGGCCCTTGGTATGGAAATTTCTGCAGCTGCAGAGCTTCTGAAAAGGGTGAGAGAAAGCTATGAGGCAAAGGAGTTTGTGAAGGCGAACGAACTGATGGATGCATGTGAGAAGGAAATTCACAGAGTTGTTACCGCAAACATGCGTGCAAGCATAGAAAAATTTGAGAATTATGCGAGAGAAATTGACAAGGTGATGAAGGTTGAGCCAGAAACATGGCTTAAAATTGAAAGAATGAAGAAAGCAGTGAACGCAGGAAATACGGAGGAGGCAAGGGAACTCCTCAACATGGAAATGGAGAAACTGGAGAGCAGGATTTCTTCATTTGTAAATACTCTCCTCCTCTCACTTCAGAACACAATGGAATGTGCCTCTATCGCTGGTATGAAAATTGATAGTGAGGTACTTGAAGGATTGAAAATGGGAATTGAACAAAATCGTGTTGAGGGAATAAGAAAAACTGTGGAATTTCTGAATGGCGTTCAGATAGAACTCAGAAAGAGGATGAACGCAAAGCTGGAGGAGACAAGGCAGTTGATCGAGGAGGTGTATGTGGCAGAGAAAAAGGCTCAGTTCACAGAATCTTTGAAAATTCAGGCTGAGAGGGCAAAGAGTCTTCCAATCCTTCCAGAACAATTTTCTAGATGGCATGAGGAACATGCAGCACTTCAGCAGGAGGTGAAGCAGGAGATTGAAAGGGAAATCTTACCAAAACTTGAGGAACTGAAAAAGGACCTGAAGGTTCTCGTAAACTCAAATTTCCACGCCGAAACCACAGGCAAACTACTCAAGGAAATAGCGATGATAATTTCTGAGAAGAGGGTTGAGGATGCAAGGAAATTCCACGAAAGTCAGGCAGCAGAGATTACAAGGCTTGTCCAGGAATTCATAAATTCCCAGCTCCAGCCAATCAACGAGAAGATAATTGAGGTTGAAATCTACAAAATAAATCTGGATGCTGAGAAGGAGGAAATAAAAAAGCTCGCAGAATCCTGGAAGATTGGGCAGCTTGAAGAATTGAGCAGGAAAATAGAGGAACTGAAAAAGAGCTATTCTGAGAAACTCAACAATATAATCCAGCAGAAGATTGAGAAAGCAAAGGGTAACCTGGCATTGCTCTACGAATTTGATGGAGGTGCAGAAATTTACGAGGAATACATCAAGAACGCGGAAACATGTCTGGCAAGGGGAGAGAGAGGAGAGGCTCTGAGAAATCTGATGAATGTGAATGAAGTTTATGGGCGTATAAGAGCCAGAATTTTAGGTGGCACCGAGGAACTCCGCTCAAAGGCCGTAACACTCACAGAACTTGGAGTCCTAGTGCCTGAAATTCCAAACCTTATTCTGAAGATTCAAGAGCAGCTGGATAATGAAGAGTTCCGCGAGGCAAATAAATCTTTGAAAGAAAATCTTGCAAAGTTTGAAACAATGCTCCAGGAGAGGATTGCCTCAGACCTCAAGAGCATTGAGATTGCCATGGAAGAGTTGAAAAAATTCGGGCAGGTGAGTGAAACGCTGAGTATAGCCTATGACATGGCGAAGAGCCTTGCTGGTGAGAAAAAGTACAACGAGGCAAAGGTGTTTATTGTGCGGTGCCGCACATTAATCTCACAGGAAAGCATGAAGATTTTTGAAAAAGAGTATGCCCAGGTTAATGAGATGCTTAAATCTGCATCTGCAAGGGGAATTGAGACAACAACGCCAGCTACATACCTCAACAACTTCCGCAGGGAAATTGGGAGCCTGCATTTCCACCAGGCACGATGGTTCCTGGAAACTGCAAAAAGAATGCTGGATGAGGAAATAAAGAAGGTTGCAAAGGCAGAACTACAGGGCTTTTCGGATGTGATCAACCTCTACTCTCCAATCTTTGGCAAGGAGTTCTTCACAAATTTGCAGAAAAAGCTCGGGGCAATAATTGAGCTCTACCAGACAGGGAAGTACATTGAGTGCATTGACAACGCAAAGAGGACAAGGGAAGAGATTAACCTCACCCTTTCTGAAAGGATAAGGAAGGAGCTTGAGACAATCAAGGCATGGATTGAGAAGTTTGAGAGGTATGGTGTGGAATTTGACACGATAAAATCCGCGGTTGCAGAATGCAATGCCTATCTGGATTCCGAAAAAGTCCAGGAGGCACTCAACAGGCTTAGAGAAGCAAAGGAAAACATTGTCAATATGATTAAGGAGTTTCTGAATGAGAGATGTGCTGATGTGGAAGAACTCATGCACACTTCTGAGAAGATGGGTGGAAGTACTGCAAAATATCAGGATTCAATAAATAACGCAAGGCATTTAATTGAGGAGCAGGACTTCATAAATGCAGTGAACATCATTGACAGTGTTGGCAAGGAAGTGGCCTCACAGCTCCACTCTCTGGTTTACCGCAAAATCCTTGATCTAAATGCAGGGATTGCTGCCCTTGCCGAGAGCGGTGTGGTGATAGATGAGGAAGTGAAAAGACATAGAGATGCCAGTTCTACTGCGCTTGCTTCTGGCCAGTATTTCGAGGCAATGCATGAGGTGGAACTTGCAAGAGGCTTTCTCTCAAGAAACCTCAAGAGCTATGTTTCAGAGAAGTTAAAGGAAACTGCAAACCTCCTGGAGACAGGAAAGATAGTTGGGTGTGAGATGAAAGAAACGAGTGTGCTGCTCTCTGAAATGGAAAACGCAATTAATTCCATTGACATAACCAAGGTAAGTGTGCTTCTCAAGCAGCTGGAGACTGTGCCGAAAAATGAGCTTGAAACCCATCTTAACACCTTGATAAATGAAACATCGGAAATTGCGGGCCTGCTCAAGGAATATGGTGCACCCCATGAAAGCGCAAGGGAAATAATCCAGCATGCAACCAATCAATTAAGTTGGAAAAACTATGCAGAGGCATATTATTCCATCCAGCGGATAAGACCGCTTCTCATTGCAGAGCTGAGGGACAAGATAAGGCAGGAATTTGAGAATTACGAGAGAATTGCCTCCAGCCTTGAGAAAGCAGGTATTTCAGTTGAAGAACTCAGGGAGAAAATTAGCCGGGCAAAGAGTGCGGTGAAGGATGCACCTGTAAATGAGTTGATAACCACCCTGAACGAGGTGAGAAAGATTGCAGAGGAGATTAATGCCAGGCACGGGGAGACACTGAAAAAGGAGACTGAAAGGCTTCTTGCACTGCTCCAGATTGACCTCGGAAAATGGGAGAAACTAGGTCTAGAGACTGGTGACTTCTATGCAATGGTAAGGAAAGTCGGCGAACTCTTCAGCGCCCAGAACTATCTTGAGGCGCGGGCACTTGCGCAGGCCTTGGACGAGGGGTTGATGAAGGGCATGGAATACAGGGTGAGGGAAGTAATGGAAAGTGTGAGACAAAAGAGCGGGCTTGCAAAAAGGCTGGGTGTGAGCGCAGACTACAATGTGGAGCCACTTCTCAGTTTTGCAGAGTTTCACTCAAAGGAAAAGATGGAGGATGTGTGCACGAGGCTTGTTGAAATTGAGAAGATGCTTGACCTTGAGAACCTTGTCAAGGTAAAAGCACTTTATGAGGAAACTGAAAGAGTTGTGCGTTCAAACCCTTCCGCTCCGCAAGGATACTTGATTGCTTTAGAGCGCGCAAAGATTATGATAAATACAGGGAAATACATAGAAGCATATGTCCTCATTGACAGATGCCGCAACTTGCTTGGACTCGCATAAGGGCTCGTGGGGTAGTCCGGATTATCCTTCAGGCCTTCGGAGAACCCTTTTCAGGGTGCTTCGCACCCCGAAAAGGTTTCATCCAAAAAAGAGGGGGTACCGTAGGGGGACGAAGTCCCCTCGCCCGAAAAGCGTTCACGGAAAAAAATGGGCAGGTTCGGGGATGCCAGAGGCATCCCCTTGGCACAGGTACCGTAGGGCGTAGCCCCGCCCGAAAAGGTT
>JAWACX010000025.1:0-14292 GCA_038896575.1 Thermoplasmata archaeon | reverse complement strand
ACATTATTCTCATGTACATAGCATCATGCTCAAGCAATGGCGAGTTCGAGATTATGGTGGCATCGTAGTTGTTGTCTATGAGCACCTCAGCCAGCGGCTCAAACTTAAGATTTCCGCTCTTTATCGGTGTCATTCTTATTTCAGTTGTGCCTTCCACAATAACTCCAGAGAACACAATGTAGAGTTCCGGTGAGAACTTCTTTGCTTTCTCAAACAGCTGGTAGAGTTCACCTTTGTCATTCATTTTACCCCCTGTCCTTGCATGAATATGAGGAATGTTGAGCACTGGCTGTGTCCCCTTTATTTTCCTGCATAGCCCGAAAATCTCATCCATCGTGCCTATTACATCCTCTCTTCCACTTGGCTCAAGCCCCAGCTTTGCTTTGATGTCATGCTCCGCATACCATTTCACCACAGCATCTATCTGTTTCTCTACCAGGTCCAATGACTCCTTTCTGCTTTTCCCGGTGTGGTAAGGACCCAGGTGCACGACCACAAGGTTACAGTCAAGCTCCTTTGCAATGATGCCGCCCAGTTTCATGTAAAAAATACTTTTTTCAATAATTTCCCGCGAATTGCAGAGGTCAATGTAGTATGGCACATGAAGGGAGAGGGTTACATCTAGGCTTTTTGCCAGCTTGCTCAACTCCCTTAATTCTCCAACATTTCTTGTTGGTGCTGTGAGAAGTATACGGAGCATGTCCTTTGCCCGAATCTTTTCCTCCATGTCAGAGAGCACCACAACCTTTTTCTTCTCCTTTCGCACAATCTCAAAAACAAATTCTCCAACCTCTGCCATTGTCTTTCCGATTTCATCATCATATGGAGAACGCTCCACAACATTCACACGAAGAAGCTGGTATTCCAGTGCTGTGAGACCGAGAGAATGAACATCAACAATTCCATCTCGCAAGGTTCGCCCTTTGCATGAGAGCGGAATTCCTGCTGGACCAAATTTAATCATGGCATTCCTCCAACTTCTTCAAACCAAAAACGAACCTATATAAGTGCCTTTCCGTGGGCTATTAGGACTTAAGAGAGCAATCCAAGACAATAGAGTGAATGCATGGGCACATCCAATGCCATATTCGCAAGAAAGGCCAAATAATGAGGAACTGAGAGAAATCCTAAAGATGATGAAGGAAAACAGCGTCCTTCTTGAAATCAATTCAAAATACAGTGCTCCACCTCAGAGCTGGATTGAGCTAGCAAATAAAATGGGCGTATGCACTGTTAGAGGTTCAGATATTCATAAACTTTCGGATTTCCTCTCACATCTCATGTAGCTGGATTTTTCCTTTACTTTCCATCGCCCTCAGCACAGCTTCGCACACTTTTATGTTCTGGACTCCTTCTGTTCCGTCCACAAGGGGCTTTCTCTTTTCCAGTATTGCATTTACAAAGTCCTCATGCTCAAGTTTGAGCGGTTCCTGCTTTTTAAGATAAATCTGTCGCGTGTTGTATTCCATTGGATACTGGAATGAATCGCCAGGCTCAAAATCCATGATTTGCGAGGTGCACACCTTCAGTTCCTGCTCAATATAATCCAATTCCACAAAGACCTTACTGCAGAGCAACTCCAATTTTCTTATCTTGATTGGTGCAAGCCAGTTCACAACAATCGTTCCCTTAACACCATTTTCAAAATCCAGCAGAATGTTTGCATGGTCCTCGTGGGCTCCGCCATTCACCTTTCCACCGTATGCAGAAACGCCAACAACTTCACTCTCAGCAAGATACCTTTGCACATCCACCTCATGGACACCAATGTCCGTTACAACTCCCACATCGTTCACTCTTGCAGGAAACGGCGAAATTCGTTTTGAATACATTGCATAAACTTGCCCGAACTGCCCCTTTGTTATTGCCGTTTTCACAAATCTCACAGCTGGATTGTGTCTCTCAATATGGCCCACGGCAAGCACCACACCCTGCTCCTTAGCCACCTCAACAATTTTTTCCGCTCTCGGAACATCAACTGCCAGTGGTTTCTCCACCAACACATGTTTGCCTGCCCTCAGCATCTCAATTGCAATGGAATCATGTGTATTTGTGGGAGTGGCAATCACAACCGCATCCACCCTGTTCTTCATCTCTCTGAAATCCATGAAATATTCACAGCCAAACCGTTTGGCCACTGCCCTACCTGCTTCTTCATTCAAATCAGAAACTGCAGTTAGCGTTACATCCTTTCTTAGGGTTGCCGCCACCCTTGCATGGTTCTGTCCCATCACACCTGTGCCTATCACTCCAATTCTCAACATTCCAATCAACCTTCAATACCTTTGCCTCTATATATTTTTTACCCAAACCGCTCACACATCAAAGTATGCGTTAATGCTCTCCAGCAACATCTTTTTTTTGAAAGGAGGGAGGATGAGATAGCCTGGATGTGAAGTAAGGTCCACAGGCACCCTCCGAAACTCTGCCTCCTCCATGAAGCCATACTTCTTGAAAAATCTTCGGGCTTCAGCAGTGATGGGCTTTGTAATCAGATAACCCACAACAAAGAGCAATCCCAGAAGCAACAACCGGAACCCGATTTTAGCATTCCTGTGACCGGGCAGGACCTCAATTGCACGGAGCACATGAACTGGCTCGCCATCCCTTGCACACTGTCCCCAGTCCTCAATGAAAACCCAGCCAATGATAGTGTTATTTTCCACAGCTGCAATGAACACAGGCCTCGGAAATTTCCTGAGCCAGGACTTAAAGGTTTTTGAATAATCAATCACTCCAAGCCCTCTGAAAAACTCAAACCCATTATTCAAACCATGAGGCACTGTGTATTTATCAATCTCACCGGGCTCCTCAATCTTGAGATAGAACACATTACCTGATTGCTTTAACAGCCGCAAAAACAACACCTAAAAAATTAGGAAAAGGTTTACTCTGTGTAGAGCACCCAGACACAGGAGTTGTTCCGCAGAATCATGTTGAGTTCTGTCCTTGAAATCTTTGCAGTGTTCAGGAGAATTGGCAACCACTCCTCTGGCACGATTTTCCGCACTCCATACTCAGAAACCGCTGCAATCTGTGCATACTTCACCCTCTTACCTCCAACCCTGATACGGTCTGCAGCTGCAGACCGGAAGGTCTGGTGGATGATGCACTGCGTGTCCACAACACTCGGCTTGATTACAGTATTGTAGTACTCCGCTACATCCGTGTGTACCTTCGCAAAATTTCCTATTCTCTTTGTGTACTCTGTCCAGCCTCGTCCAAATGGGCACTTGGTTGTCACTACACAGTTATCGGTTGGCATCATCACATCCTCAAATGTTGTGAGAATGCTTCTGTTTGTTGCCAGTGCGTTCTTGAATTCCTCCCAGCTCTTGTACTCTTCCTCTGGCATTGATCTGGCCAGAGAATTTGCCAGAGAAATCAAGTAGTTGTTCATTCCCGCTGGGCCCTGCTTGTCCGCAATGTCCTCGAGGAAGAGGTAGGCGGCAACATCCACGAACGGATTGTCCTCAATAAGCCTTGTAATCTGGCCTTCCTTGCTCATCTTGTCACCTCCTCGCCCTTCAGCCTTGCACCCTTCATCAGCAGGGCATAGACACAGGCATAGTTCCGCAGGAGGCTCCGTACATACTCTGGATTCACTCCGATTTTTTTCAACGCCACCTCATCCGTCTTTGTGTCTCCAAGGAATCCACGGTTTGCAAGCTGGTAGCATTCCAGAACCTGCTCTGCCACCGTGATGTTCTTTGCCACTTCCTCCCTGAATTTCTGGTGGATTACGCAGAAGTTACACACAGCGGTGTTTCTCACAGTGTTGTTGTATTCATCCGCCACCTGTTTATCCGCCTTCGGAAGTTCCCCAACGCTGTAACGGATGCGGAGAATTGTGGGCTGGAAAACGCACCGCTTCAGGGCATAGATGTAGCCCACAACATCGCCATCCACATCCGTTATCGCAAGGTCTGTCAGTGCAGTCACATCGCCCTCTATGGAGAATGCTGTTCTTCCCTCTCTCAAGGCGACATTGAAGGAGGGCCAGCCCATGTAGGCCTCCTTTCCCATCCTTCTTGCCAGATTTTCGCCCACTCTTAGCCAGTACTGTATTGTCCCTTCCACACCCGCCTTCTCGCTCATGTCCTGGATGAGCGAGACCAGTGCTATATCCAGCATTTTTTATACACCTCCATCTTTTTTTTCCTCCAAATCTTGACTGGAAAACCTGTATATTTTTCTCCGCTCCGTGCCCTCAACATAAATTTTGCCTTCCTCAATCAATTTCTCAAGTGCAGATTCAAGTGCGGATTTCTCCACATCCTTGAACCTGCGCTGGAGTTTCCTGAAAGTAAAGCCATCCTCCATCTCAGCTACTATTTTTTCCTCAAGTGAAAGTTCTGGTTTCTCTTCCTTTACAGCTCTCCGCAAGTAAACAACTCCATCCTTTTCGTATCTCTCTATGTATCCTTTTTTAATCAGGCTTTCAACCAGAGCCTCTATCTTTTCATTTGAGAACATCAGCGAGAGCGTGTTTTTCACCTCCTCCAGAGCCTTCTCTGGCTCGACCGCACAGTAGAGAAAGCTCTCGTCCTCGCTTATCCCCTCTCCCTCCTCCTCAACAGGCTTCTCCTCAACCTTCTCATGCTGGAGCCCGAGTTTCTCCTCAATCGCACGGATTCTCTCCAGAAGTTCAGAAATTTCACGGTTTAGGTTTTCTCTGTTACTCTCCACCTCTGCCTCCAGCCCTGAAAGCCTCAGATTTGTATCCTCTATTTTCGTCTGGATTGTTCCAACGCTTTTCTCAATAAGTTTGTGAATTTCCTCAATTCTGTGCTGGCAATGGTCCAGGGCTTCAAGAGCACCGGCATTCTGGCGTTCTGATTGCGCAACCATGTTCTCAATTTTTCCCGCCCATTTTTCAAGTTCGGAAACCCTTTCTGTAAGACGAATTGTGCTGTCCACACTGTATTCCTGGCTTTTCAACTTTATCATTGCCCTGAAATTTTTTGGCTTGTACCCCGGCACAAGTTCCAGCAATTTTTTCAGGAGTTCGTCGTAGGTTGTTTGCATCTGTCTGGCTGAGACCAGTTTCTTCTCAATGCTCGCAGCCACATCCCTTGCCCGGATTCTTTTTCCATCAAACCTGAAAAGCTCACTTCCGCTCGTCCTCTCCCGAATCTCCTCCAAAACCTCAGCAATCCTTCTTTCAGCCTCTGCATAGCCCAGCTGCCTGAATATTGCATTCACAACATCATCTAGAGTGCTCTGATATACAATTTCAAGGATTGTTGGCGGGATTTTAGCCACATTCAGTCCCTCTCCAGCACCCACCTCATCCATGAGCATGGCCAGCTTTTCATTCAGTTTCTCTATCTCCCTTGCAGCGCTTGAAAATTTCTCTTTGAATGCTGTATCAAGAATTGTGTTCGCATACTCTGCAGCAGAGCCCATCATTTCCTTCAACTCTCTAACAGCTTCATTTATCCTATTCAACTCCTCTTCAATTTTTCCGGTTTTTGTCTCAAGTCTTTCAATTCTGGCAATAATCTCACCAAATTCCTCTTTCCTTTCACCCCTCTCAGCAGGTTCCTCCTTTGCCTCTACCACCTGCTGGGGTGCCTCCTGCTTAACCGCCTCTTCCTTTGTTTCCTGCCCGGGCTGTGCCCCCTGCTCACTTTTTATCTCTTCCATGGTTTACCTCACACAAACATACGGAGCTTTCTCTCAATCTCCGGTATCCATGTTTTGTAGCATTCCTCAGCCACAATCTCACCGCTCAGCCTCTTCACATGCTCCTTTATCAGCCGTTCAACGAAGGCAAGCCAGAGGCTGTCGTTCATGTAGGGTGCAGAAGTGCCCAGCTCATTGAATGTGAGTTCCACAATCTCATTCACAGCACCTACACCCACAACTGTTGCAAGCCTTTCCTTTATGTAGGCGAGAATTTCCATATTCTTCCTATACTGTCTTGTCTGCTCAAATCTCTCCACAAACAGCTGTCTTGTGAGTTGCTTTATTTCCGTCCTTACCTCTTCAGGCAATCCCTCAAGCGATTTCTCATCCGTGGGTTTCTGGCTTGTCAGGTATTCCAGCACGAGGGCACCTGATGCAAGCTTTCTTGAAATCTCAACGCTCTCAGAGAACTCCACCTGCCCTGTTTTCACACTTGCAAGGAACAGGTTTCTTCCCACGCCTGTGATGTAAATCGTCCCGTTTTCGTAAATCTGAATGGACTCTTTCAGATTCTCGTTTTTAAGCAGGGAGCAGATTGAGGGTATGTTCTGCTTGAGCAGATTGAACATGTGGAACTGCAAAGGGTTCAGGGCCGGAGGAATGATTGAGGCAAAGTTTCTTCCATCCACACCCACAAAAAGCATTATTTCAACCTTTGTGCTCTCAACAAGCTTCCGCATTTCTATGAGGATTATGTCCTTTAGCAGGCTGGCAGTTTCTGCCTCCATCGTTTTCTCTATTCTTTTCACAGTTTTGCCTGCTGCCATGGTCTCACTTTTTCAGGGACTCCAGGATAATCTGGAGTGCCTCCTCAGGTGAGAAATCATAGTCCCAGTTCTCCTTCATCACCTTAAGCCTTTCAATTATTCCAGGCGGGGCCTTAAGTGTTTCTGCAGTCTTTATCGCCTCTGCAAAGAGGGTATCGTAGGGTTTTGCGGAAACCCTCGGAGCTTCAACTGCAGAACTTCTCACAATAACCCCAGCTCCCCTTGCAAACATGTAGGGATAAACACCTTCGCCATGATGCGTGCCCCGCATCTTCACAATCTTCAGTGTGCGGTTGAAAACGCCACCTATGGGATAGTACTCTAGATGGATTACTCCGTCTGCAAGATAGATTGGCAAAAGCACATCCTCTCCAATTGTCTCACCTGGCCTGGCATGCTCCTCCACTGTGGCAATAACTGGGCCAAGTTCCTTCAATGTGTAGAAAAGCTTGCCTATCAACTCTCGCTGGTCCAGTTTATCCTGGGTAGCCCAGATTACCGGGGTCATCGGGTCAATAACCACACGGGTCTTGATATCATAGTCACTTCTTGCCTTCACAAGCTGGGGCAGCTGTTCTTCCACCATCTTCTTGAAGTTTCTTCCCTTGAGGTGAATGAAGAAGAGGTTTTTTTCATAATGCTTCCGCATGTCCCAGCCCATGTAGGAAGCCTCTCGCATTATCTGCTCCGGGCTCTCTTCCATTGTCACATAAAGTCCCTGCTCTCCCAGCTCAATCCCATGCATCAAAAACTGCATTGCAAAAGTTGTTTTTCCAGTGCCGCTGGAGCCGACTATCACCACAGCAGTTTTATCCCTCAATCCGCCCTCTATCAGTGCGTCAAGGCCAAAAATTCCAGTTTTTATTCTATTTCCACTCATTTTTTATCCTCCTCCTTGTTTTCCTCCTTTAACTTTTTGAACACCAATTCTGCAAAACTCTTGCTCTTTTTTGCCTCCTCAGCAAGATTTATCACATCCTTCTCATCAATTACAATTTCCTCCTCCTGCTCAACACTCCTGGCAATTGCCTCAGCAAAGGATTCTGCTGCAGCAATTCTCTCTGTTATCCTTGCAATGTTCTCCCAGGGTGGAGGAAACACCTTTTCCTCCCTCTGCACCTTACCCCTGCTTTTTCTATAGGCAAGACCTATATCTGTTAACCGCAGGTCTGAATCAATGATTTTGAATTTCTCCAGCATCTCACACCTGAACCTTACCTCATCCTCTGGAGTGTTAATTTCCTCTGCAATCTCTTCACATGTTACAGCACTCTCCCTTTTTGTGAACAGACACTCAACTATTTCATTGTCTGTGCTATCCAGTGCAATCTGGTAAACCGCAAGCGGCTGCATTTCTACAAGAAACTTACAGCTTTCTGCACCTTCATTTCTGCACTCTATTTCCTTGCATGCTGCAGGAATCTCCAGGTCCATTGTGAAAAACCTGGAAATTGTTTCAGCTGTGATGTAACAGGTTTTTACCCTGACATTTTTATAGAGCCTACACGCAGCACAGTTTTCCATTGTAAACTCCATTCTGAAAATCTCCTTCTTGGCGAGCTTCAATCTTCCCAGCCCTATCTTTTCAAAAAGCATCACCATGTACTGGAACAGGGGCGTCGCTTCAGCTTCCAGAACACTCATCGCCCTGAGCATTTTTCTCGTTTCGTGATTGGGCACAGGTGAATCTTTCAAAGCACTCTCAATTGCACTCTCAAGCCTCGTTAGTTCAGCAAAAGTGCTCAGGGCCTCAGCAAAACTCTGAAAAACCTGTTTCTCCCCTTTTACCTCCCTTTCATTCATCTTCCAAACCCCTCTTTTTTCTGGATTTTCTCATTAAAATATCAAGTTTTTCTCTCTCCTCAGGAGAGAAGAGTTCCATCGCTTCCATTGTAATCTTTCCCTTCTTTGAAATGTACCTTTTATCCTTTGCCTCGGCCACAAGCATCTCGCATTCTTCAGGGCTTCTCCCAGTAGCAGCACTGAGTGCCATTGGAGTATGAAGCCCCAGCGCCCAGTAGAGCAGCATTGTCTTCATACTCTCCCCTGCCTGTGAGGCACCTTTGATGTAGGGCAGGAGAAGATACCTGAGTGCGTGGAGCTTGTGCCCTGCTTCACCTGTGAATACAAGTTCTATGTTCCCGAGTTCCAGGGCAAGTTTAACAGGTTTTTCGCTCAGAACAGTGATGCGTTCAATCTCCTTTATCGGAATCACATAGTATTGCTCCTCATGAGACAGCAGAATCTCGGAGAAGGAAAGAAAGAGACCTCCCTCCTTCCAGGATAACTCAACCTTGCAATGGTCAATCCTCTGGGAGATTCTGTACTCTATATCTGCAAATTTTTTTGCTTTCACCTGGTCTTTACCCTTTTTCTCCAACATCTGCGAATTGGGATTACTTTTATATTTAAATAGATTTCGGAAAAAAAGCGGTTTCGGGCTGCTTTTGCATTATTTATGGTGTATTTAGTAAATATATTTGCCAGCATGAAAAAAACAGAATTATGGTGTGATTGGTAAATTTAGAATGTAATAATGATTGTGGATACCGCGGCAGTAATGTATACATTTCTTCCCTTCTTCTTCGTAATCACAAGTTCTGCATCTTCAAGTGCAGAGATGTCATCATACACATTTTTGTAATCCCTTTTCAATTCCTTTGCAAGTTGCCTGATTGAAACAGGCTCATTTGTCTGGAGATACTCCAGCAACTCAACCCTTCTCGGTGTGAGAATGTTGAAGACCTCGGTATGGGTGAGCACAACTGTATCCGTGAATTTTGCACCACTCTCAAGAGCCTTCCATATAAAAAAGTCATCTACAGCAAAAGGCCTGGTGCATTTGGCGAGTTCTATGCTCTGCTCCAGCCTTTCAATGGAACCGTATCTTTCCGCAAAATCCATGAGGAGCCTCGTGAGTTCCTTCTGTGCGTACTCCTTTCTCAGTTCAATCTGCATTTACATGCCACCCAGGTTCATTGCCAGAAGATTTTTTCTGAAGGTTCTGACAAGCTGGATGATCTCATTTTTTTGTTTGTGCTCTGTCTCGCTTCTTTCAATCAGACCACCATTCTCATCATATTTTTCAACATGAGGGATTCCCTCAAAGTTGTCCCAGCGGACTACGGGTATCCAGTTTCCATGTCTCTCTCTTGCCACATAGGTGTAGGCAAAGTACTTCAGCTTACCCTCCTCAAAAATTTCAAGGAGCACGATTTTCTCATCTCTGTGAATAAAAATCGTCTGCCTGGTAACCTCTATCATGGAGCCAACCTTGCCACGGTTCTCGGGAAGGGAATTGTGTCCCGGATGTGCTCCCGCTTTGCAATCCATCTCACCATGCGTTCAATTCCAAGTCCAAAGCCAGAATGGGGCACAGAGCCAAATCTCCGTAAGTCAAAATACCACTCATAGTTCTCAAGTGCTGCATTTTCCTTGAGCAACCTCTCCTTCATTGACTGAATGTCGGTTTCACGCTCGCTGCCGCCTATTATCTCCCCAATACCCTCAGGTGCAAGCATGTCTGCGTTTTCCACTGTCCTTGGATCGTCTGGTGTGATTTTCATGTAAAAGGGTTTGATTTCCACAGGATAACGGACTATGAAAACCGGTTTTGTGTCCAGCATGCTTAACTCCCTCTCTTCGTTGGTGCCAAAATCATCACCCCACTTGAAGTTATAACCCTTATCCCTCAGGATGTCCACCGCTTTAGAGTAGGGAATTCGCTGAAAGGGGGGCTCTACAGCCTTTAGGTCTTCAGGGTTTCTTTTCAGAAACTCAAGCTCGTCTTTGCAATTCTTTGCGAGATACTGGCATATGTAGCTAACGAGCTGCTCCTGGATTTCAAGGTTTCCTTCAAGCGTGACCCATGCCGCCTCCTCTTCAAGATGCCAGAACTCTGCAAGATGCCTCGGTGTCCTTGATTTCTCTGCACGGAATGAGGGTGTGAGGGACCATACTTTCTCAAGTGAGAATATCAGTGCCTCAAGGTAAAGTTGAGCGCTCTGGGAAAGATAGCCCTTTCTGTTGAAGTAGTTGAGTTCAAATAGAGTTGAACCGCCTTCGCAGGCATTTGAGGTAAGAATCGGTGGCGTGGTCTCCACAAATCCATTTTCAAAGAACCATTCTCTTGCAGCCCTCAGAATCATTGCCTTGACCTTCATCGTTGCAGTCATTTCTCTTGAGCGGAGCCATAGATGGCGATTGTCAAGCAGAAATTCCTCTGTCTGGTCCTTGAAAATTGGAAATCGCTCTGCAAAATGCACAACATTAAATTTCTTTGCAGTAATTTCCCTGCCGCCAGGTGCCCGGCTGTCCTCCCTGAGCACCCCTTCCACAATCACAGAGGACTCAACCAGCGCCTTTTCAGCATTTTTGAAGTCCTCCTCTGGCAACTCGCCCTTGATTACGGTGCATTGCAGAATGCCGGTGCTATCCCTTAACACTGTGAATACAATTCCTCCACTGCTTCTTGTCCTGTATATCCAGCCCCTCACACAAACATAGTCGCCTGGCTGTGCCCTCCTGAACGCATCAACAATTCTGATTGGTTCCACCATGGTGATTTGTAATATAAAGGGAGATTATATAGTTTCGGATTTGGTTTTTTGGCTCCTCCTCTTTTAATGTCTTTGCCGCCAGATAAATAATGCTCCATACACCATCACAGCCAGAAGAATTACAACAGGAAGATGGATTTGCTCTGGCGTTTGTTCTACTGTGATGAGATAAACACCTTCCAGTGGATTCCTTGCCGTGTTCCCAGCGTTATCATAAGCCACAATATAGTAATAAACCCATCCTGACTGTGGTGCAGGAAGTTCACCACGGTAGTAGCCAGGTCTAATTTCAGAGAGGCTCGCTGCCAGGTATGTTGTGTTGTCTGAGGAGTAATAAACCACAACAGAAGCGACACCATTTGCATCGCTCACATTTGCCTCAATCACAACAGGTTCACCTGCCTGCCAGGAATTCAATGGCTGATGCTGGATTTCTGGAGGAGTATTATCTATGGTCAGGCAAATGCTTGAAACACCGATGTTTCCCGCATTATCCTTTGCCTGGACAAAGAAGACATGCACGCCTTCACTGTAGTTTCTGGAATCAAAAGTGAACTCATGGGGTGGAATAGAATCCCAAACCAAGGTGTGAGCATCATCTGGTGCATCAATGCAGAGCCGTGCCCATTTTAACCCGCTTTCATTTTCATAAATATCTGCAGTGATTTTTGCGGTGCCTGAAATCAGCGTGTTGTTTGCTGGTGCAGTAATCTGAATTTGGGGTGGTGTGCTGTCTGGTGATGGTGGAGTGCCTCGGGCATAAATGAAGCAGTGAACCGTGTTCAGGTTGGCATTGCCATAGTTGTAACCAGGCCAATCATAGGTGACATAAGCCCCGTTGTAGTTCATGTAACCCTGGTTCTTATTGCCGTATGGGTCGTTTACAATCACAGAATACTGGTTTGAGTAGTAACCCACTGCAAGCACATAGTGTCCCGCGTTTGTAAGGGAGGTGAGGAGAACAACTGGATGCCCTGCATCAATCTCAGCCTTGAGTTCTGCCCAGGTTGGAGACCAATCCACAGAGGAGCCGAGCCCGTGCTTCACAAAATACTCTACCATGTGTCCCTTTGTGTCCTCCCAGTCATTCTGGGTGATGTAACCATATCCACCATAGGCAATGTTTCCGCTGGGGTCTGCACTTCCAATGTTGTAGGTGTAGCCATTGTAGGTGTAAATTTCACAGATGTATCTGCCCCAGTGGCTCACATGGGGGTATGGCACAGAGACATTGCAATCCCAGTGGGGCAGGATTCCATAGTAGGCAATTGCCATCATTGCACTTGTAGCCCCGCAAGCCCAGTGCCCGTTGAACCAATCAGGTGTGTCATAAACCTGGTGGATGTAGGGAACATTCTGGATTGTGACAGCAGCACCTGCATTCTGGGAGAAGAGAAGAATTGGCATTAGAAGGGCAGAGCAGAGCAAGAGCACAGGAATTTTTCCCATATCTCTTTATCCGAGTATTGAGATATAAACCTTGTGGGTCAAAGAACTGCAGCGTTGAAGGCTCTTCCGCAAACAATGATGGAAAACCTAAAATCCCCCGAGCCGTTCACTGCTTCCATGGAGCAGATAAAGGCGAGGATTGGAATCATTGGAGGCTCAGGACTTTACGATTCCGGGCTCTTCACGCCTGAGGAAACATTGAAAATCTCCACTCCCTATGGTGCTCCCTCCTCAAATCTGGAGATTGGAAAAATAGGAAATGTGAGAGTGGCATTTCTTGCAAGACACGGGAAGGGACATGTAATTCCCGCTCACAAGGTGAATTACAGGGCCAATATCTGGGCGTTAAAATCTATCGGCGTGGAACGCATCTACTCTGTGCAGACAGTTGGCTCCCTGAAAATGGAGATGGAGCCCGGGCATCTTGTTGTTCCAGACCAGTTCATTGATTTCACAAAGAAACGGGATTACTCATTTTACGATGGCGGTAAAACCTACCACATCTCAATGGCGGACCCCTTCTGCAATGAACTCCGGAAACTCCTGTGCAGCACTGGTGAAAATCTGGGGATAAAAGTCCATCCTGCAGGAACCTATGTGTGCATAGAAGGGCCCAGATTTTCAACAAGGGCGGAGAGCAAAATGTTCAGGAACTTTGCAGACATCATCGGTATGACCCTTGTGCCAGAAGCTCAGTTAGCCCGAGAGCTAGAGATGTGCTATGCAAGTTTATGCCAGATTACGGATTATGATGTATGGGCTGAGAAGCCAGTGGATGCCCATGAAATTATTTCCACGATGCAGAAAAACCTTGAAAGCATAAAGAAGATTCTCTCAGTTTGTGTCCCTGCAACACCAGAGCAGCGCTCTTGTGAATGCAAGAATGCCCTTGAATTTGCGGGAGTGTAGGAGGAGTCTAAATGCTGGTCACCTGCCCAAACTGCGGTTTCAGGTTTGATACAAGTTATGGAAGGAGCTTTGCCTGCAAGGGTTGTGCCTCTGCAACTTTCGGGGATTGTGGATATGTGAAATGTCCGAAATGTGGACATGAATTTCCAAAGCCAAAGATGTGAAAAAAATAAGATGGGGAAAAAGGTATATGCCACTTGAAAACATTCTGCTCAGCGGTTTGCTGTGCATGGTTATTGGTGCGATTGCATACTGGAAACATGTGCTGGATTTGGAGGGCACAATTGCTGCTTTTCTTGTGGGTTTTCCAATAGGTATGGCCAGCCTGCCATGGCTGGCATTACTCCTTCTATTTCTTGCTGCCAGTTTTGTCGCAACCCGTTTTAAGTTTGAAGCCAAAAAGAGGTTGGGTGTCCAGGAAGGAAAAAAGGGTGAGCGGGGCTGGAAAAATGTGGTGGCGAATGGAACTGTGCCGATGATTCTCGGGATTGCCTATTCCTTTGCAGGGTTTGAACCCAAGGAAACTTTGGTTTTTCTCTACCTTACAGCACTTGCTGTTGCCGCTTCGGATACGCTTGCGAGTGAAATCGGGGTGCTTTCCGAGAGGGTTTACCTAATTACAAATTTCAGGCGTGTGAAGCAGGGCACAAATGGAGGAATTTCCTTGCTTGGAGAGCTCTGGGCATTTAATGGGAGTCTGTTTGTTGCAGTTGTTGGGCTTGGGTTTCTTGCAGGCTTTGGCGAAATAGAATTTAACCTCCTGAATTTGTTTTTGATATCTGTGCTCGGTTTCACAGGGTGCCAGATTGACAGTTTGTTTGGTGCTGTGCTTGAGAACAGGGGGTTGCTAACAAGAGGCGCAAATAACCTTCTCTGTATCGGGCTCACTACGATGAGTGCGGGGGTGGTAAAATGGC
>JAWACX010000024.1:0-14333 GCA_038896575.1 Thermoplasmata archaeon | reverse complement strand
TGTTGAGCATGTAGTGGAAGACACACAGATATCTGAGATGTGTGGTGCAGATGTTAGTTTTAGTTCCCAGTGGATTTCGGATTTCCTTGTGCGTCTCGGGAATAATGAACGAGGAGTTAAGGAGGAGTGAGCAAATTGCAGGATTTCAAGATACGAAATAAAAAGCAAGATTCACCTGAAAAGAGATGCTAAAGCAATTGCCCAGGCAGTAAATAGAACTGGAACTCCAACCGTTAAGAGTGAGAAAAAATGAAACACTCAAAGGCCTGGTATTTTTATATTTCATTGCGGCAATAGTCCGCTCTTTACTCCACCAGAGAATGATAGAGGCCAAACTGAGGACGGTTCAGATAGGAAATATCTGGAAACTCACAGAGATGACGAAAAAACAGAGAGAGGTACTGAAGAAGATGAATGCTCCTGTGCAATCTCGGTTGAACATAGTTATTAAAGGAGGCGGAGTTAAGGTTGCATGGATGTGGTGGGTTTCAATGCAGAGCAAAAATGAATAAATCGGCCGTGTTCAAATCGCACTAATCGTCGTGTACAACTATAACTCCATAAGCTCCTTCGCATTCAACAATATAGCTCGAATCGCACTGATAGTTGTGTGCAACTCCAGTGTGGTGTCCACAATCTATATTTGTTGCAAAAAGCTCAAGCTGCACCAATAGTGGTTTGCAACATTTCTCTCTCCCAATTTCTCACCAACCCCATATTCAGCCCAAACCGCACTAATAGTGGTGTGCACCCCGATAACTCGGCGCAATTGCTTCCTTTTTCCATAACAGAGGGTGGGAAAAGCGTTTATATCCTCCATCTTTTCCGCCCATGAGGTGTTCTCAATGTCACATGAAAAAATCCTGGGCATGGATGCGGAAAAAGGAAGATGGTTTCTCGTTGCTGCAGGATTGGTAATTAATCTCTGCCTCGGAACAATTTACTCCTGGTCTGTATTCCAGAAACCTCTTAAAGAATACTTTGGAGGATTGGGGGCGGCGCCATCTGACGCCCAGATGCTTCTTACCTTTTCAATTTTCCTCGCCTGTTTTGCAATAGCAATGCCCCTCACAGGAAAGTACATTGAGATGTATGGGCCCAGAAAAATCACAATTCTGGGAGGGTTGCTTACTGGCATTGGCTGGCTTTCTGCCTCGTTTTCTCCAAGGGTTGAATTGATGTACTTCACCTATGGCATTATTGGAGGAACAGGCGTCGGGATTGCCTACGGGTGCCCGATTGCAGTTTCCACGCGGTGGTTCCCTGATAACAAGGGGCTTGCTGTTGGCTTAACTGTCCTCGGTTTCGGGTTTTCAGCAGTTTTGACTGCAAACCTGGCAAATTGGCTCATCGGACTATATGGGATAATGCCAACACTCAGAATCTTTGGCATAATTTTTATTGTGTTGATTTTGCTGCTGGCTTTGCCAATTAGATTTCCTCCAGCTGGCTGGAAACCGAAGAACTGGGAACCGCCCCGAAAAACGGAGGAGAAAAAGAAAACTGAGTACACAAGGGAGGAGATGCTCAAAACTCCAACTTTCTACGGGCTCTGGCTCAGCTTTTTCATAGGGTGTCTTGCAGGTCTCATGGCGATAGGAATTGCAAAACAGGTGGGTGGTGAGGTAAAGGTTCCTGATGATATTGCAGCAATGCTTGTTAGCTTCTTTGCAGTTTTCAATGGGTTTGGCAGGCCACTCTACGGAAAACTCACAGACATGCTTAACCCACAAAGGACTGCAATGCTGTCCTTTGGCTTGATTGCAGTAAGTTCCCTGCTCTTTATTCTCAGGCCTACAATGGGAATTTACATTCTCTCCTTTGCAATTCTCTGGCTCTGTCTGGGCGGCTGGCTCGCCATTGCTCCTGCAGCAACAGCTGCATACTTTGGAACCAAGGACTATCCGAGATGCTACGGTGTTGTGTTCGTTGCCTATGGCGCTGGAGCCATTGCAGGTCCTTTGCTTGCAGGTTACATAAAGGACACGACTGGCAGTTATCTCAATGTGTTTCCGTATGTATGCGGGTTAGCCCTGTTGGGGCTGGCTGTGGCTTTCTTCCTCCTCAAACAGAAGTGATGAACGCAAAGGACTAGAGAAGTGCCGCGGGCCGGGCTTGAACCGGCGGCTTCCAGATCTTCAGTCTGGCACTCTCCCAACTGAGTTACCGCGGCTCTATTTCCAGGAATGGAAGGGCATACATTAATCTTTCGGGCTTGTTTTTCCTCTTTTTCTCTTGAAAATCCAGTCCGCAATTTCTCCAAAATTTTCGGGCGAAAGCTCTTCAGGCCTTCTATCATAGTAATTTTTCTCCCTGAGAAGTTCTGGTATCGCTGGATCACAATCTTCCAGATAATTTCCCAGAATTGTGCCCATCTTCTTCCTTCTGTGCTGAAATGCCAGATTAACAATCTCACTGAAAGTCTCAATTGAGGCAATCTCAAATGGTGGTTTCTCCCTTGGAATTAACTGCACTAGTGCAGATTCAACCTTTGGGCTCGGGTAGAATGCACCCCTGGGCACGATTTCCAGAATTTTGCATTCTGCATGCCAGTAAACATTCACCGAAAGCCTCCCATACCCCGGCTCACCTGGCCCTGCACACATTCTCTCTGCAAATTCCCTCTGATACATCAAGATACCCAGCCTGAATTTTTTTTGAAGGATTCTGAATGTGATTTCAGAGGAGATTCTGTAGGGAAGATTTGAAACTATTTTTGTGAATTCTGGCAGCTCAATCTCAAGTGCATCGCCCTCTATCACCCTCAAATTTCCATATTTTTTCTCAAGGGGCTGGAGATAGGTTTTCACAAGTCGCTTATCCTTCTCTATCGCTATCACACTTGCTCCAGTTTCGCAGAGTGCCCGGGTCAGCACCCCAGTGCCTGCACCAATCTCAACAACCCTATCTCTCCTTGTTAGCCCTGCGTAATTCACCATCCTCTCAAGCACCCTTCTGTCCCTTAAAAAATGCTGGGATAACGCTTTCTTTGCCCTCACTCTACTTTCCATAGAATCTCCTGATGGTAAGGGCTACTGTTTCCACTTCGGCATCTGAGAGCATTGGAAAAATTGGGAGCGAAAGACAGGCATTCTTTACCTTTTCTGCATTCTGGCATTTCCTGCGGAATCTTTTGAGATGTGGATATTCATACAGGAGCTTTGGATAATAAATTCCAGTGCCAATCTCTGCGCTTGTGAGATGCTCCCTCAACTCCTCCCTTCTTTCTGCAAGAATTGTGTACTGGTGATAAACATGCTCGTAACCTTCCGGACATACAGGCGTTTTTACCACATCAGCCAGGGCTTCTCCATAAATTTTTGCAATCTCCTTCCGCCTCATGTTGAACTCCGGAAGTTTTTTGAGTTGGCAGAGGCCAATTGCTGCACTGAGCTCTGTCATTCTGTAGTTGTAGCCAAGCATTGAATACTCATACCTTGCAATCTGCCCCTGGTTCCTGAGAATCCTTGCCTTTTCCGCAATCTCCTCGTCGTTCGTTGTAATAATTCCTCCTTCTCCGGTTGTCATGTTTTTTGTGGGGTAGAAACTGAAGGCCCCTATCTGGCCAATGGCACCAACATACTTTCCATCCACTCTTGCCCCATGGGCCTGGCAAGCGTCCTCCACAACAAGGAGGTCATGCTCCCCTGCAATCTCCATTATCTCATCCATATTTGCTGGAAGACCGTAAAGATGCACTGGCAATATAGCCCTCGTTCTTTTCCCTATCAGTTTTCTGATTGATGCAGGTGAGATGTTGAAGGTGTCTGGTTCTATGTCTGCATAAACCGGCTTTGCTCCAACCATGCAGATTGCGTTTGTGGTTGCTACGAAAGTAAAAGGAGTTGTGATGACCTCCTCTCCCTTTTTTATTCCCGCACTCATCAGTGCAATTTCCAGGGCACAGGTACCGTTTGCAACTGCAATAGCATGCTTAACTCCAATGTATCTTGCAAATTCCTCCTCAAATTGCTTCACAAGCTTTCCCTGGGCCAGATTTCCACTCAAAAGGACCTCACGTACAGCAGCAATTTCCTCCTCGCCTATGCATGGCCTTGCTTGGGGTATCATGGCCTCACCAACACTCCGAATTCCTCGGTGTAGATATAGATTTCTGAATGTCTGAGACAAAATTTTTATGGTGGAGGATTACTGGATGTAATATCAACCTTCCTCTTGAACATCAACCGGGGTTTCGCAGTATATAAACCCTACTATGGTTAAATTTCTTGCAGAATATAAAATGCTGGTCCTACTAAAACATGAGAAAAAACTATTTTTATTTTTCGTATGCTATAAAAGCTAGTATTTCACTCACTTCCAAACCACTCAAAACATCCTTTTACTGTGTCCAGGTGGTATGAGAGCAGTCCAAGGATATATCAACATCAGCTACAAATCGCATAAAATCTGTAATCAAGTTCCTCAAGAAATTCTGCATAGTATCTGAAAAAATTTTATCTATTGCTCTGATCAAGCCGATAGACTTGCGGATTCTAATTTGTGTTATTTCCCGAAAGCACGGTATATCTTGTCCTTGTACTTCCTGGTGGTCACAGGCATGGTATAAGGAATAGAAAGGCCATATATATACTTTTCGTCTTATGGCATACGAAAAAGTGTTTTAGCCAGTATTTCCGAAAAAATGAATTTGCGAAACTTCGGTTTAATATCTTGATAAAACTTTTGAAGTCCAGCACAATTCACAATCCATTTTTGGAAATCCTCATAAACCTCCAGTGTTATCTCCTGTTCATGTTTGAAGACTACGAGGAAGTTGCCAGGAGATTCACATACGAGGTTGAAATGGAAGTTTACCTGAATGCAGCGGGGCTAAGGAGTGTTGTGAACACTGCCCAGATCTATGAGAGATATGCACCACTCTTCACAGAACAACGGCTTCGCACATTCAAGAACGCGGCACAAAATTATATGGGTGAGGAAGCTGAGCGGGCAAGGCGGCTTTATTTCTTTGCATGTGAAAACTATCTGGAAAATGCAGTTAAACTGCAGAGAGATGAGCTCCTCACAAAGGAAGCGACGATGGAGGTGGAAGTGAACGGAGAAAAATACAAGTTTAGGTTCCTGGCAACAAAAATTCAAAACGAGGAGGACAGAAATAAGAGGAAAAGGCTTTACGATGCTGAGCTTAGAGGTATAAAGGAGATGAATTCTCTCTATGTGGAGATTGTGAAAACACTGCATGAGAAGGCGATTGAACTAGGCTATGCGGATTACTATGAACTTTACAGCCAACTTAAACAGGTTGACTTTGCCAGGCTCTCAGAACTTCTGAACACTTTCCTCTCTGCAACAAACAAAATTTATGTGGAGGCTATGAATAGATGGCTGGAGAAATACAAAATCAGGATTGAAGAACTTGAAAGACATGACATTCCATTTATTTTCTCTGGTAAAGAGTTTGACAGATATTTTCCAGGAGAGAGGATGCTGGAGGCTGTTGCTACCACAACCGGGGCAATGGGAATGGATATAACCAAACTCAGGGAGAAGGAGAGGAATGTGATAATTGACCTTGAGCAAAGACCAACAAAATCTCCCAGAGCATTTGTATCAGCAGTGGACCCTCCCTTTGAGATTTACCTTGTTGTGATGCCACAGGGCGGTGTTTCAGACTACTCCTCGCTCTTCCATGAAACTGGCCATGCGTTGCACTACGCATTTGTGGTCCCAACCCTCCCATTCGTGTATAAAAAAATAGGTGAGCCCGCAGTTTCCGAGAGCTATGCGTTCCTTATGGAACACCTCCTCCATAATCCCTTGTTTGTGGAAAAGAATGTAAGGGGGAAGAAACGCAAGGAATACCTTTATTACCAGTTACTCTACAAGCTCTACCTTATCCGCAGATATATTGGAAAACTCAACTATGAAATCAAGCTTCATAAAGCCAAGGATGTTGAGTCAATGGGAAAGATATACAGGGAGGAGATGGAAAGGGCACTTCATTTCCATCACAACGAAGAAGTTTTTCTTTCAGACATAGACCCTGGTTTCTACACTGCAGATTACCTTCGTGCCTGGATATTTGAACCAATGCTCAGGAAAAAACTAGTGGAGCTTTATGGAGAAAGGTGGTTTGAAAAAGGGGATGCAGGCAAGTATTTAAGGGCTCTCTGGTCCGTTGGAGAGAAACACAGCGTTGAGGAACTGGCGAGAAACATAAACATGGAGGAGCTGAATCCAAAATATCTGGAAGAGGAGATAAAGGAAGGACTGGAGCAGCCATAGGTCCCCATGGCCCAGAGAAAATTCACAGGCTCCTGCCTGCATCCGCAACTATTTCTGTTTCTTTACCGCAGATGATGCATTTCCCTTTCTTTGCTGGAACATTTACAGGGATTCCCAGCATTGAAACATCCAGCAGCCTCTCGATTTCCAATCCACAGCTTTCCTCACCGCACCAATTGAATCTCAGGACTCCCTTTTTATTTTTCCCTTCTTCAATGGTTCCAATCCAGTGCGTCTGTGCCTCTAACTCCCTCCTTGCCTTTTCGTAGAGTGCCTCCTGAATCTTTGTGAGCAGGGTCCTCATTTCCTCAGCCAGATTTACCTTTCCTATTGTCCCTTTCTCCTTTGTGTCCCTTCTCACCACAGTAACAGTGTTCTCGAGAATTTCCCTTTCACCTACTTCTATTCTCACCGGCACCCCTTTCAATTCCCAGTCATAATACTTGTTCCCCGGCCTGAGGTCTCTGAGGTCAAGGTGTACCCTGATTCCAGCCTCCATGAGCAATTTCCAAATTTCCTTTGCATAGGCCTCAACCGCCTCCTTCTTCTCCTTTTTGGGCACTGGCACAATCACAACCTGATAGGGTGCAACTGCAGGTGGAAGCACAAGTCCAGAGTTGTCTCCATGGACACCCACAACGGCACCAACCAGTCGCTCAGATAGTCCAAATGTGGTCTGGTGAACATATCTGTGATTTCCCTCCCTGTCCTCATACCGGATATTGTAGGCCTTTGCAAAATTTTCATGATACTGATGTATAGTCCCTATCTGGAGGGCTTTCTCACCAACAAGAAGGTCTGCACCGAGGCTATACACTGCACCTGCAAATTTGTCCCAGTCAGGGCGCCTATGGAGAATGTAGGGCAATGCCAGGGCCTTCCCTAAATTCTCCATTATCCTTATATCCTCTCTAATCTGTCTCTCAGCATCCTCAGCGTCAGTATGACATGTATGGGCTTCAAAGAAATGGATTTCCCTCACCCTGATAAATGCCCTGGTCTGTTTGGTTTCATACCGGAAAACATTTACGATCTGGTAGATTTTAAGTGGAAGATCTGCATGGCTTCTTATCCAGATTGAGAACATACTGTACATTGCGGTTTCGCTTGTGGGCCTCAGCACAAGTTTAATGTCAAGGGGATTGTCACCTGCATGGGTGACCCAGAAAACTTGGGATGAGAAGCCCTTGATATGCTCTGCCTCCTTCTGGAACTCGGTTTCAGGGATGAGGAGGGGGAAGCAAACTTCAGAATGGCCAGTAGCATCAAATTCCTCACGAATCTTTCTATCAATGAGTTGCATGATTTTCCATCCATATGGAAGCCAGATATTCATACCCTTGACTGGATACCTCTTGTCCGAAAGCCCCGCTGTTTCAACGACCTCGTTGTACCATTCAGAGACATCTTCCTCTTTTTTGTGCTCCATGGTTCCACCCTGCAGAGGAATATTATTTATTTTAAAAATGTTTGGGTTCAGGCGGTATCTCCGAACAAGTTGGAAAAGCCAGATACTCACTAATTTATTCTAGTTTTCGTTTAATTTGCTTGTTTTTTGGTACAAATATCAGGTATGGAGTGCTTGCATTACTAAGTGTTAACATCAGTTCTTTTGAATAAAATCCCCTGTCAAAGAGGCAGAGTGAGATAGAATGAACAAGTGGTCTTATGATAGAAAGCATCCACATTACTTCTTTGGCCATATTCTGGCCTACACGAATAGGTACAGTACTGTGTTATAATATGCCCAGTAAATATTGGAAGACGGAATTTGTTTAATAGCAAGATGTAAGGGATCTGCTAAAGAACTTACAGTTTCTACATACGTATTGGTCATAGCCGATTTGAAAAGTGGTATATCGTAGTGAAAACCTGAGAGCGTGTTGGAATATGGTTTGAGTTCAAGTGCTCTATCAACAAAGGTATCTAAGGTTTTGAGCGCCGACAGTATCCATCATGTAGTGCTGTCAAATTATCACCAGGTAAACTGTTCTTCCAAGATGTTCTTTGGGGCAATCAACCTTGGCGCTGGTGCCGAAAGGCGTCACCTTACGAATATAGAATCCCCGTATGTTCCTTATAGTCAGTTCAGTTGCAGGTGTCATAGGTATTCGTTTCATGAGATATCTATGAGATATCTCAAATATTTAACACTTTCGGTGCATCGGGAGAATTTTGAAAGACCCGTTTGAAAATTTATAAGAAAGATGTAGGAGCTTTGCATACTGGCATCAATCTTTGAATTTTAGCCAGCATCTTTCGGAGATACTCTGCCAGTTGTAAAAATAGTTATTAATTCGAGCGGAGTTTAGGATGCAAGCCTGCCTCAGTCCGTTGTGAACACACCAGTAAATGAAATCTCCTATAACTCTCTTTTGATGATAAGTGAATAAATACTCTGGTCCCTCATCTACTCCATTTGTAAAGTACAGTGAGACCAATTACAGAAACAGCAGATATCCAGATAAAATTCAGCAAAACCCAGGTGAAAGGTGTCACCACTGCAGTTGGAGGCAGGACAAGCACAAGGAAGAAGAGTGGCACTGTGCCAAGCCCGAAAATTACAAGGATAAGAAGAAAAAGAATCACCTCCCACGAATCCACATATACCTCTTTTTTTCTTTTGGCGTATTTTAAGAACTCTGCAGATTCCTGCTGGAGAACCAGAATAGATACAAACATTGCAACAAGCACAGCGCATGTTTTGTCAAAGATTTCTATTCCAGCCCTTGCCAGAAAATTTCCAGCTACAGAGCCAATATATTTCTGAGTTGCCATGGCAATGTACTCAGCACCATGGCCTGAAAATCCGCCAAACATCGCAAGAGAAACAAGAAGGGCAATTGCTGCATTTGCAATTCCAACGATAACACCGTGGGAGAGCACAAATCTGAGAAATTTTCTCCAGAAGATTCCTGCAGGTGCACCCACAATTCTAGCATACCCGAGTTTCGCAAGATAACCCCAGAGCAATCCCACGGTTATGTTGCAAACTGCAAACGGGAAATAGGCTACTCCAGCAACAACAGAAAGCAAAACATTTGTGAGAAGCCCAGCAGTGGCTGCAACCCAGGGGCCCAATGTGTAAGCAACTATTCCGGTGCCAATTGTATCTGAGAAAAACGGAAGATGAAAGGAGGAGGTTATCTTTCCTCCACCCACATTCACCAGGATTCCTCCAACGATTATTGCGATGTTCCTTGGTTCGGTGAGCCTTCTGACTCCTATGGGCGAAAAAACATACTTTTTCTCCCAGAATTTCAGGAAAGCCCTCGGAACAAAAATGGATGTAACAAAAAGGACAGTTGAAATAATGTAAAATATAGTTCCATAGATTTTCGTGGTAAACTCCAGCATGAAAATATCTCTGGGGTCAAGCAATCCCACTTCAAAGCATAGAATGCCGAGAAGTGTGAAGGAGAGAGCCAGGATAAACAGATGAAGCTTCACCCTTGCACTCAATTTCTCTGTAAGGAGTGAGGAACGGTAAAGAAAGTAAATAATTACCGCTGACCAGAATAAAATGTATGAGAGGAAGACTGTTGTAAAACCCGGGTGCTGGTTATAACACGGCATTTCCTCTTCGCTCCCTCCATAAACCGAAACCGTGGCAAGCCTTGGAAAATACATCAGGCCTATGAAAGCTACGAAGAGCATGTGCACAAGAATAAAACTTCTGTATTTTCTGAGTGATTCAAAGTAGCCGACTAGGAACATGAAAAGGGAGAAAACCGCAAGGCAGAGGCAAATTTTGTTTGCAAAGATTAGGATGTCAAGCTGGGGAGGCAGGGTCTCTGCAAAAATTGAGAACGCCATTGAGAGATAGAGAAAGAAGAAGAAGAATGGCAGTGGAGCATCCTCTCTTTGGGGTTGCTTTATAAATCTCCATAGCGAAAGAATGAAAAGAAATAGAACTGGGTTCAGGATTCCGAAGAGAATGTAGGGTTGAGGGTTCATAATTAGTCAAAGAATTTCTCAAGCTTTCTTGCAGCGATTCTTGCAGAACCTGAAAATACACCTTCAACATTCTGGAACTTGTCCTTAATCACAATCCCCTTGCCTGTAATCTCATACTCACGGATGTCCTTTACATGCTGGGTACCCCTCACCTTAAGCAGGTTAATTGCCTTTTTCATTTCCGAGCCAATTTCTACATGGCGGAGAACAACAATTGTATCTACCACATACGAGATGTTACTGGCCATGAGCTTGCTCGTGCCCATCAACTCATCACTCTCGGAGGAGAGCATGACACTTACACCATGCTTCTTTGTCATGCTTGTGAAAGATACCAGAACATTCCTCAACTCCTCTTTTTGCATTGCACTCTCAAAGTGATTCACGGTGTCTATGAAAATCCTCTCAACCACTGGAAGGCGGGAAATTATCTGCTGGAGGAGCATGTGAATATTTGTGCCCGGATACGGAGTATACATGATTTCCAGCAACTTCTCCTTCTCATACTTTTCCAGCGGGATTCCTACAGCCCTTGCGTTCCTTTTTAACTGCGCTGGATTTTCCTCAAAGGAAACAATCAGTCCTCGTTCATTATTCCTGCATCCCTCGCTCACAAACTGCAATCCCATGATTGTTTTTCCGGCACCCGCACTGCCTGAGACAAGAATAACATCACCCTGGAAGAAACCTCCACCGAGCATCTTGTCCAGTCCTGCAATTCCAGTTGGAACCCTCTTGTCGCTTGCTGAAATTTTGGTTTCTGGCATAAGCCTCGGAAAGACCTCAATTCCCTCATCATTTATCACAAAACCGTTTTCACCTGCAAGAAAATCAGAACCCCGCACTTTCAGCACTTCAAGGGTCCTCAAGCCATTACGGTATTTCAAATGGGTAATTGAATCCGCAACAAATTCCTTCACTCCAAATTTCCTTACCGTACCATCTCTCTCACTCTCCTCGGTTATCATTGTAGTAACCCCGAGTTCCTTCAGATGTGAGGCGAGGCGGAAAACAGCACTCCGCATCTCATACTCTTGCGGATATCTAATGCTCATCACAGCCAGGCCATCTATTGCTACCCTCTTTACCTTTTTCTCTGTGACCCATTTTCTCAAGCTTTCAATCAGCACATCCACATCAACAATACTTGAGAATCCTGTTTTTTCTTCAAAAACAGTTGTTAGCTTTCTTATTACAGAGAGGTCAACAATTGTGATTTTATCCGCGTTCCTTTCAAATGTCTCCTTCAACTTTGGAGGCATGTTCTTCAGAATGTTTGCACGGCTTTCCTCAAGGGTAACGAAAAGGGAGTTGTCGCCATATCTATCCGCACCATTGATGATATAGCAGAGCGCAAAGATTGTCTTTCCAGTGCCACATTCTCCCGCAACCAGATTAAAAGAGCCCTCTATGTAACCTCCCCTCAATATAGAATCGTAGCCATTTATCCCGGTTGGAATTCTCTTTTCCATTTATTTCCCTCCATTTTCCTATACACTCCCCTTTGTCTGGAGCATCTCAAGAAGTTTTCTTGAAATTGTTTTTGCAATTGCCTGCCCATAGGTGTTTTCAAGGAGCTTGGTGAGAGCTTCCACAAACGCCAGCGGTTCCTTTGCCACATCTATTTCCCTCTCTATTGCCTTCAGTTCCCTCTCAAACTTTGCCCTCTCCTCAACACCCAGCGAATCCTCAATCAACTTTTCCACTCTTGGCTGGAGCATCTCAATCTTTCCTTCCCTGAGCATGTCCTGTCTCCTGATGTATTCCAGATGCCTTCTAACAGCATCCCGGACAAAGTCATTCGGGCCATTCCATGCATACTCTGGATGAGTGTTCACAACCATCTCTATCTGGTGCATCATCGTCTTTGAGAGCCGAACTCCGACCCATTTTCTCTCGTCTTTTTCAGTGTCTTCTTCAGCCACATTTAGCCAATTACCCAAGGGGTAAATATAATTTTCTCAATTGTTTTTTTGTTAAGTTTTTTTCCTGTAATGCCGTCAAGTTCTCAGCCAGGTCTCTCAAGCACTATGGCTGTGGCATTACCTCCGCCAAGGCAAACGGTTGCAAGACCAAGTTTTGAATTTCTTTTTATCATCTCAAAGAGCAAAGTCACCACGATTCTTGCACCACTGCATCCAATTGGATGGCCAAGGGCCACAGCACCACCATTCACATTGAATTTCTCATCAGGAATTGAGAATGCTTTCTGGATTGCCACTGAGGCTGAAGCAAAGGCCTCGTTATGCTCAATCAGATCAAAATCCTCAATTTTCAATCCTGTTTTTTCTAGCAACTTCTTGACAGTGGGCACCGGGGCCTCCATCACCAGTTCTGGTTTAGTTCCTGAGAACGCGTAGCTGTGAATTCTTGCGAGGGGTTTGAGCCCGAACTCATTCATTACCTTTTCAGAGACCACAACCACGGCCGCTGCACCATCACTGATCTGCGAGGCATTTCCTGCTGTCACAACGCCTCCTTCCTTGAAAACCGGTTTCAGCTTTGCCAGTTTCTCCATGCTTGTGTCCTCTCTTGGGCCCTCATCCCTATCAAAAACAATTTTCTCCCCTTTCTTTCCCTCCAGAACAACAGGAACAATCTCATCCCTGAACCTCCCCTCTTTCGTGGCCTTTACTGCCCTCTGATGGCTCCGCAGGGCAAATGCATCAATCTCTTCCCTTGTGAGACCGTATTTCTGGGCAATAATCTCGCCAGTCATTCCCATGTGGAAGTTGTTATAAACATCCCAGAGCCCATCATAAACCATCTCGTCAATTATTTTTCCATCAAACATTCTGTATCCAAATCTTGCCTTTTCCAGGAGATATGGAGCATTATCCATGCTTTCCATTCCACCAGCCACAATCACCCCTGCATCCCCAGCTTTAATCTCTGATGCAGCAACCATGATCGCTTTCATTCCTGAGCCACACACCTTATTCACTGTAAGGGCTCCAGCCTCGTACGGAATCCCTGCATAAATTGCGGCCTGTCTTGCAGGATTCTGGCCAAGACCTGCCTGAAGAACATTTCCCATTATTACCTCCTCAACAGCGCTTTTCTCAATTCCAACTCTCCGCAAGGCTTCCTCGATTACAATTGCACCAAGTTTTTGAACAGGAAATCCTTTCAGTGTGCCTTCAAATTTGCCAATTGGGGTGCGACAAGCCCCGACGATGTAGGCCTCCATAAAAACACCCGGAATTTAGATTGTGTCTGGCATTCTCGGAGCAAGCAAGAATCTAGCGGTTCCATTTCCATCTGCAAATGAGAATTCCATTTTCAACGGGTAGTCCTTTCCAATGTTCAAAGTAACCTTCTGGGCCGAATTTATCGCTTTCACCACATTTGAGAAGTAATCCAGAGCATACATGCTTTTTGCAGGCTCCTTTGCCTCAATCTCAACCTCCCCCTTGTCCTTGTAAAGCACCATCTCAACTCTGTCCTGTTCCGCCTCACCCTCAAGTTTGAATATGTCAGGTTTTATCTCAATTGTAAGATGGCTGGAAACGCTCTCCGTGCCCCTGATACCCTGACGAAGTGCCTCTATATCAATAACAGCCTTGGCTGTATGAGTGAGCGAGGGAACCTTTGCGTCGCTAATGCTTCCGATATCTAGAGGTGGAATAAATCTTCTGAAGGCAGAAATTTCTACAATCAACTTGTTTTTCTCCTCATCATATGTGAGTTTGACCACATCCCCGGGCTTAGCCAGTTTGAGAACCTCCTTCAATTTCTCAAGTTCAACCGCAAGTTCCATCCCAGAACTCTTGTATTCCTCAAATCCTGCTTTGCTCAAAGATAATTCAATCATTGCCACATGGGAAGGGTCAACTGCCTTTACACTGAGACCCTCTTTCCCAAAATTCATTTTTACCTCATCTACAAGTGTGTGCAGGAGTTCCACCACTTCCTTGAGGATTTCCGCCTTTACTTTTGCATTCAGCATGTCTTCACCTTTTGAATGCAAATACCATATTGTATAAAAAATTTTCTTGGTATGGGGACACATCAACTTTGGTTGAAACATAGTCGCAATGAAGCCCAGAGCCTGCCAGAGGTTCAGGCATAGCATTCCCATTGTAAGGAGAATTGTAGAACCGTTTTTCTTTCTTGCTCTCTGGTAC